>JAJRVC010000169.1 GCA_024277475.1 Deltaproteobacteria bacterium | reverse complement strand
ACTGTTGGTCTGTGACGAACCGGTTTCAGCACTTGACGTATCTATACAGGCCCAGGTTATCAATTTGCTGGCCGAACTGACCAAACGCATGCAGCTGACCATGATATTCATCAGTCATGACCTGAGCATCGTGCGCCATGTCTGTGAAAGAGTTGCCGTCATGTACCTGGGTAAAATCGTTGAACTGGCCCAGGGCGAACTATTGTTCGATCGTCCGGCGCATCCCTATACCCAGGCGTTGCTTTCGGCCATACCGATTCCGGAACCGGGACTTAAACGTGAACGAATGCTTCTAAAAGGCGATCCACCCAGTCCCATTGATCTCCCACCCGGCTGCCGCTTCCATACACGTTGCCATCAGACCCGGCAAGTTTGCACACAACGCATACCCGAGTTGAAGCCTTTGAGGGACGGCCAGGTGGTCGCCTGCCATGTCGCCCACGGTGAAGCGTAATGGGAGCGAGGAGGTAATATGTTCACCCGCTATTTTTTACAGAAAATTTTTCGCGCCCTTTTAACAATCTGTATTATTGTTACCTTTGTTTTTATCGCTCTGCGTATGTCCGGTGACGCGGCGCTGCAGATCTATGGGGCTGATGTGGACACAGAGGTCCTCGATGCACTTCGGGAATCATGGGGTTTGGATAAACCCATCTGGCGGCAATACCTGATTTATGTCGGTAATATTTTCCAGGGTGATCTGGGCAAGTCATACCTTGACGGTCGAGATGCGGTCGAAGTGGTGATGGAACGTGTCCCAAAAACCCTTTCCCTGATGTGGATCACCGCCATCGTTACTTTCCTGATCGGAATTCCTGCGGGTATTTACTCGGCTCTTCACCACAACACTGCGATAGACCGCTCCACAATGACCCTGGCTGTCATGGGGTTGAGTATCCCGAACTTTTTTCTGGGTGTGCTGTTAATTTTATTGTTATCAGTGACCTGGCGACTGCTTCCCAGTGCCGGCAGCGAAACGTGGCGGCACTACATTATGCCGGTGATCACAATGGCCACGGCCGAGACGTCCGTATTTGCTCGGTTTATGCGGTCGTCGATGCTGGAAGTGCTCAGCCAACCCTATATTCGTACTGCCATGGCCAAGGGCGTGCCCTGGCGAAAAGTGGTTCGAGGCCATGCTCTGCCCAATGCTGCCATTCCAACCGTTACTGTTGCCGGATTTTTTATCGGCAGCCTGATTGTCGGCGGGGTCATTACCGAAAACGTATTCGCGTGGCCCGGTGTCGGACGGCTATTGGTGGATTCGGTAGCGAACAGAGACCTGGCAGTGGTGCAGGTGGCGATACTGCTGATTGCGATTTCCATGGTAACCGCCAATTTTATTGTCGATCTTTCTTATGGGTGGTTGGATCCGCGGGTTCGCGATCTCCAGACTAAAGAGTAGGCGTTCAAGGATATGTTATGGCTGACAATTCACAAACTGCATTGCTGTTAACGCGCCCCGCCGAGCGACCCAGAGAGGACTCTCGAACCCGATTGCGCCGCTTTTTTCAGCGTTATCCTCCACTTGTGATCATTGCAGCCCTATGGTTGCTGTTCATGACTTTCGTTGCGGTTTCGGCACCGCTGATCTCCCCTTACGAGTATACGGCCATTGATCTGAGGGCGCGGTTGCAACCGCCGGCAGGGATGGAGGGCGGTGACTGGAAGCATATGTTCGGTACCGACGATCTCGGACGGGACGTGTTAAGCCGCCTCATTTTTTCAATCCGACTGAGCCTGATGGTCGCGTTTTTAGGCACCCTTATCGGGGCTATTCTGGGAACGGCACTGGGCTTTCTGGCGGCCCACTTTCGCGGCTGGGTTGACGATGTTGTGATGGCCGCTATTGATTTTCAAGCGGCCCTGCCGTTTTTTATTATTGCCCTGGCTTTGCTTGCCTTTTTGGGCAACAGCCTGACATTATTTATCGGTCTGATGGGTATTTATGGTTGGGAGCGCTACGCGCGACTCACACGCGGACTGGCATTGTCGGCCAGGACGCATGGTTACGCGGTTGCGGTCAACACCCTTGGCGCGACCCCGACAAGGATTTACCTGCGCCATATTTTACCTAATATATCCAGCGCGTTAATCGTGAATATGACCCTCAATTTTCCGGGTACGGTCATTTTGGAGACTTCCTTGAGTTTTCTCGGTATCGGCATCCAGCCGCCAATGACCAGTCTCGGAAACATGCTGGGGTTTGGCCGGGACTATCTGACAACCGCCTGGTGGATCGCTGTGTTGCCGGGCGTTACTATATTTTTGGCGACACTTGCCATGAGCATCCTCGGTGACTGGGTTCGCGATCGGCTGGATCCAACATTGAATTGACAACGACTGTAAAATGGTTTAATTACCCCTCGGACAAGCCGGAAATACGGAATCCGAAGCACGAAGCACGGAATTCGAAACAAATTCGAAACACCAAAATTCAAGTGACCGAACAAAAAAAGTTGAGCGCCTGCTTAGATTCCCCTGAAGAATAGATAGATAGGGATCTACAAAGATGGCAAAAAAATCTTGCTACTAAAAACGACAATTTCAGAACTAAGATACTAAGTTTCTTCCAACATGTTGTCAGATAAAACCCGATAAGGGCCTAAATACAGATATCGTTAAACCTTGAACCCTGCTTGTGGGGTCGAAGCCCCAAGCCTGTGAGCGCTTAAAAAAATGAATATTTTACACTTTTCAGACCTGCATTTCGGGCCTCGCCACTGGGATGGCGATGATGAGCTTTTGCTTGAAAAAATCAATTCTTATCCGGCCGACGTTGTCATTGACACCGGTGACACGACCACCGACGGCCGTGAATGCGAATTCGCCGAAGCCCGACGGTTTTTGGATAGGATAAATTGTGAGCATTTTGTAGCTGTCATTGGGAACCATGACAAAAGAAACACTGTTGGGCATGAACTCTTCAAAGAGTATATTTATAATCCAACGGTGCTTTATCCCTTCAGCCATCAGCAAACCCAAAAAAAGAAACTTTTTGTGGATCGGAAAATAACGAAACTGAAAGAAAATTTTACTGATGTCAATTTTATGGAGACTCTGGCGATTGACGGTAAAAAAGTCCTGTTTATCGGCATTGACAACACGCTTGTGTTTAGTGATTACGGCTTTGTTGAAGAGGGTATCCTGAACACTATCGAAGGAAAGCTGCGTGGAATGACTTACGACCTGGCGCTGCTGATCACTCATTATCCACTCCTGGGAACGGATATGGATCTTTTTATGAATTCCCGCAGATTGATTGATTTCGTGAATTCACAAAAAATTGAATTTGTTTTTTGTGGCCACGATCATTTCATGAGACTTGAAAAAACATGCGATCTATATATCAATCATCGATTTTACCATTTCATGTGTGGTGCGACAGCGAGTGCTAATATAGTCAGAGACGATAATGTCTTTCTGTACTATGAAAATATAGGCGATAAGGATTTTCATCTATATGTAATCAGGATTTCACATCAGAAGGGCCGTCTGGAGTTTAAAGAGGAAAAAATAATGTAACCGTCAGGCCACAAGATTGTATTCATATTTTGGAAGATGGACTTTGCTTTCTGATTCATAGGTCTGATTGAATAAATTACCGGATTCTTTGAAGTAGGTCAAAATTTAAAACGGTACATCGACAGCGAATTTTTTGCCGAATTCAACACATTGGGTTACACCTTCATCGCCCGGATTCCACATCACCCTCAAGCCTTCATCTATGATGTCAAATCCTGATTCTTCTAAAACACCGGAAATAATTTTAGCTGATTCTCCACTCCACCCGTAACAACCAAATGCCGCGGCTTTCTTATTTTTAAATTTTAGCCCCTTTATTTCTTCAAGAATACCTGCAACGGAGACCAAGATACCTTTATTAATGGTTGGTGAACCGACGAGAATCGTTTTGGATTTAAAAACCTCGGTGATAACATCATTTTTATCTGTTTTGGCAAGGTTGAAAAGTTTGACGTTAACTTCTTTGTCGGCATCTTTTATGCCGGACGCAATTTTCTCAGCCATCATACGGGTGCCGTTCCACATGGTATCGTAAATAATGGTTATCTGATTCTCTTGGTATTCGTTTGCCCACTCAAGGTATTTTTCGACTATTTGTTCGGGGTGCTCTCTCCAGATAACACCATGGCTGGTACAAATAAGGTCAATCGGCAGGTTAAAAGAAAGCACTTCCTTAATCTTTTTCATAACCAGTGGGCTAAAGGGGGTTAATACATTGTTTTTTATTTTAAAACTCATATACCCCTCCCCCTTTTTTTTTGTGAAAATGACTCAACAGTGCCTGGCATAGCGTTCTATGATGAATATCAGCTAATCAATGATTCGCTGATGATAGATATCGTTGATTTTTAAAAAATCAAGGAGTATCCCATATCTTGACTATTTTCTCGACCTTGACTGCTTAAGCAATACCCAACAAGTGCAATAAGAAAAACAGGTAAAAAAGTAGTAGTAAAAAGCCCTCCCAGAGGTTAATTTTGCGGTCCGCAATGATAATAACATAAAGAAAGGTGGCGGCAATGGAAAAAGGTAAGGCAAAAGAAATCACATCTTCAGGAATGTGAAGCGATCCGATCAGTCCGGATATTCCCATCACTGCGAAGCTGTTGAAAATATTGCTGCCCATAACATTACCAATGGCCATTTCAGGCTTTCCTTTGCGGGCGGCCGTAATGGTAACCAGAACCTCCGGCAGGGAAGTACCCAGAGCCACCGCACTTAAAGCGATGATTTCCGCGCCGATATTGAAAATTTTTGACAGGGCAATAACCGAATCGACAGTGTATTTGGCACCCAGAAAGATCAAAACCGAACCGGCCGGTAGCATGGCCCATGCACGCACGCCGGCCGGTTTTCGCACCGTGTCTTTTCCTTTTTGTTTTTGCCCCTTCAGTGTGTTGAGCACAAACAGGAACAGTCCCAGCAGACAGATAATCGCTTCCCCCCGGGAGAAGTTGCCGTCGTAAATCATGAAGGCAATCAACAGGGCTGCACCAAGAAAAATGGGCAGATCAATTTCTAACATGTCATAAGCAATATGGAGCTTTTTTCCCACAACACCGGCAATGCCGAGAATGAGAAAAATGTTGGTCATGTTGGAGCCGAGTACGTTTCCAACAACAATTTCGCTGGTACCGCCGATTACGGCCAGTACAGATGACACCAGCTCAGGCAGCGATGTCCCCGCCCCGACGATCACGACTCCGATAATGAAATGGGGCATTCCGAAGGACTGTCCGATTTTTTCAGCTGCGTTGACAAAAAGATCGGATGCTTTTACAAGTACAGCCAGACCGGCAACAAATACGATGATCCAAGTTAGCAGATGCATTTAAAGGGAATCACTTGCTTTTTTATGGGTTAACATCTCGGAGTTTCTATAATATATTGAAATCATGAATTTTTTAGCGTCAGTGGTTTTATTTCAATCTAACATCGGAATCCTGGTCCTCTGGGCCTCCGGCTCGTAAGGGTACGATCCTACGCCTCGGAGAGCCAGTCGAAGATCCCGCCGTCGGGGGTCAGAAATAACAGGCTTTGCCTTGAAAATAATACAAAGTGTGGAGTGATCTAAGATAATAGGGCGATCGGTACACAAGTTTACCGAAAGCTCATTCCCACAAACCAAGCACGTCGCGCCCAATTGACCAGCGCAGTTTTTTCTGCTTTACTTTTTTACCCAAAATCCACTTGTCGTAAAGTTTGTTGATAATTCCGCTGGTCTTCTTCATTTGCAGCCAGCTATTGACAAAGTCTATAAAATCCGCATCCAAAGGCATGGCCAAAGCAGCATTAGCCTTTATGTGAGGCTCCGGCACAACAACAGAATAGGCGGGATAGAGGATCGTCCAGGCTGAGCCCGCCTCCGCACTGATGATGATTGCATCGACCTTATCTGGATTGTCAGTGAAAAATTCTTTGTAAGATTCCATTAGTACGATATCAGTATTCGGCAAGTAGCGCTTGACATCTTTTGCCCGCCCCTTCCCAACCCAACCTAGGCGAATGTTGAGTTTCTTGTCTATCGAACGCCAGTTTTTAAACTTATTGCGTCTTTGGTCTTCCACAACCACGGCTGTGGTAATAGTAATGTAGGGATTCGAGAAATTGACCTTGGTAAGCCACTCCGGGGTAACAATCAGCCCCCCTATGGCCACATCAAATTTGTTTTGTTCGATCTCTTTTAATATCGTTTTGTATGTCCACGGAATAAACTCCAACTTAACTCCCATCTCCTCGGCCAGTTCATGCATAAGCTCCACATCAAAACCAACTAGATCGCCATCGTCGTTAATAAAAGAAAATGGTAAGTTTTCAGGGTTGTAGCCTACCCGTAGCTTGCCGCGCTTGATAATCGATTTAAAATGGCTTTTTTGAGTTGGCGCTTTCGCGGCGGTCTTTTTGATGTCGGCTGTCTGTTGATTTTCTATTTCCGAGTTCATCAGGGTGTGCCGCTGAATATCGTCCTTGCTTACCATCTCAGACAGAACGAAACGCGTTCCAAGGAGGGCAGCAGTAAAAATCACCAACGAAATTATCGAAAAACTGAAAATGCGTGACCAATTTATTTTTACTGCACCCGTTGCTGCGCATACAGCCACCAACGTGAATGAAAACAGGTTCATGACTGCAAGAAGGGTCGCAAACCAGCTATTGAGGACTCCCGTGACTACATAGAGCTGATACATGTCTGAAGGAATCTGCATTTGGTCCAACAGGAAAGGTAGCGCTAAATCCACACCGCCAAACAGGGTAAACAGTCCTAACACTGCAAAGCCTGGATAGTCTGCAAAAGCAATGCTTTTGCCGACAAACCAGCCGGCAAAGAGGATGAAAAGCAATGTTAGCAACTTACCGATATTGGGGAAGTTGAAGGATGTAGGAACCAGCACCTCAACATAGTTATCGATGTCATTATTTTTTACTCGATGATCCTCAAAAAGCTTTTTGGCGCTTTCCACCAGCATTGGCAGTGTAATGAACAGATTCCCTGTAACGAAGCCGGTGACCAGGGCATCACTGGCGGATTTGAGGATTTCACGGTAACTGAAAGGTGTAAGCGCGGCTGCCAGTCCCGGAAGAATCCAAAAAGTCAATAAAAGGGTAGCGACAATAAAAGGTATGATATAGCTCTGCAACCGGCCGAACTCTCCGATGGTCATGGTGCCGGTAGCATTCGCGGCGATGGCGAAAACACCAATGGGGGTAAGCTTTACCACCATCATCGCAATACGAGTGAGCGTTTTTGATGTGGCAGCCAAAATGTCAAGAAGACTCTGTTTGTTTTCAACTCCGATAAGCGCAATACCAAAGGCGACGCTAAACACAGCCGTTGCGGGTACCACTGTACGAGCCAGGGAGCTGAACGGGTTAATTGGAATGTAGAGGTCGATAAAGTCCACCTTGGCGACTTCTATCAGACTGGAACTGTAAAAAGAGCCGGCTTCCATGGAGGGAAAAGCAAAAGGCATCAAAAAAACGATAGTAAATGCTATAAACCAGGATGCGGCCAGAACAATGCCTCCTGTGATGGCAAGCTTTCCTGCCTTCTCATAGCTCAAAGATCCGATGCCGAGCATCAGTGAAACCACCATGTAGGGTAGGATCGACATCTGGATCAAGCCGATGTATGCTCTACCAATGATTGCGAGTACCGAGGCTTTATCCCCGAAAAATAGACCGACGAAGACGCCAAGTGTTAAACCAACTAGAATTTGGGTGGAAAGAGAAATGCCGCCTTTTTTTTTCGCCTGATCATTCATGATATTTTTTGGGTCCTATCCCGAGACATCAGATTTTCAACGGAACTCGTGATACATTGACCATCCGGACTTTATTCCCAATTGCGATATGCCAAAAATAAGCCCCTAATTCAACGGAGGGCCGTCTATAGATTGCAATTATATCTAAAAATATGAAATAATTTTAGATACTAAGTCAATATCACCACCCGTGATTGTAAATTCCAGTGTTTAGTTTCCAATCTCCTTTTATAATACTCAATGTTCCATAGCACTAAAACAAATTCATATCAATGTCCTCAGGCAACATAGTTCCCAGACACCCATTTATCAGATAAAGGATTTTTTCATGATCTATAAAGATCATGCCCCCCTTCTTTCTTTTCACAAAAGGATTCTCATTTCAAAGATCAGAGTCCAATGGAACCCGGACGATTTGTATTCAGTCGGATTGCCGGATGAATAGCAGCCAGATCGAGGTTTTATTAGCAACCCTATATAGTCTATATAAAACATAGATAATAATATAAAATTAATTATAAATTCTTATAAAATACATAAAATACTTATTGACAACCGATTTTTATTAGTCTATAAGGTCATAGTACTAAATATGGAATGAGCCTGATATGAAACTTTCAAATAAATGCAATTATGCACTCAAAGTCATCCTGGATTTGTCTCACCACTTCGGGCATCATCGGGTTCACATTGCCGATCTTGCCAAACGGCAACGCATTCCGCGAAAATATCTGGAGCAAATTCTTCTTCAATTGAAAAAAGGCGTCCTGGTTCAAAGCAAAAAGGGTCCCAACGGCGGCTATGCACTGGCCCGTCCACCGTCTGAAATCAGAGTGGGCGATGTTATTCGGTTGGTGGAACGCTCCCGATTTTCTTTATTCAACAACGAACCTGAAAGTTTTCGAGAAAAAACTGGCGCAAATCGAAACGGTTTTTATGGCGTTTTTGCAGAGGTTGAAGCCGCCATTTTTTCCGTCATTGATGCGATAGACTTCAATGAAATTTTAAAACGGGAGGCTGAAATTCTGGCAAAGGAAAACCAGAGCCTTTATTTTGATATTTAATCTACCATCGAAATCCTGGTCCTTTGGGCCTCCGGTTCGTAGGGGTATGATCCTACGCCTCGGAGAGCCAGTCGAAGATCCCGCTGCCGGGGGGCAGAAATAATCCAACAAACCAAATTACAACCGGGCCGATGGTTTCCAGGTTGATAATCGTAAGAAAAATTATCCAATTCAAGGCAGGGAGGATTTTATGAAAATAGCCATTAACGGGAAAGATGAAGTCGTCTCCGAGGTTTTATCCGTCGCTGATTTATTAAAAGAAAAAGACGTGGAGATGCCTGAAATGGTATCGGTGGAATTAAATGACGAAATTTTGGAGCGCGCCGATTTTGCGACCACCCAACTCAAGGACAATGATCAGGTGGAGTTTCTCTATTTTATGGGTGGTGGAAAAGCTTCGGGAGGATGATGCATGTCAAAGCTGGGATTCAATACCAGGGCCATTCATTGTGACGTCTCCAAAAATGATGTACATGGCGCAATAAAATATCCGATTTATGCCGGAGTCGCCTTTCATTTTAAATCAGCCGAAGATTTAGAAGACGCCTTTGCCTATAGAAAACCGGCCCATGCCTACAGTCGGGTAACCAATCCAACCGTTGAATTATTCGAACACAAAATGAATTCACTGGAAAACGGACGCGGCGCTCTGGCGGTGGCTTCAGGGATGGCGGCGATTTCGAATGTTTTCCTGAACCTGGTCAGGCGAGGTGAAAATGTGGTCTCCACCCATTCGCTGTTTGGCAATACCTACTCGTTTTTTAAAAACACACTTAAAAATTTCGGGATTGAAACCCGCTTTGTAGATATTCACGATTTTTCTCAGGTCCGCGATGCCATCGATCGCAAAACCCGTACCGTATTTCTGGAAACGATTTCAAACCCGAGTATGAGCGTGCCCGATATTGGAGAAATTGCCGAAATCTCTCACAAAAAAGGAGTTGCTGTTGTTGTGGACGGCACCGTTACCACCCCCTATCTGTTTAAGGGCAAGGATTTCGGAGTGGATGTTGTCGTGCATTCCTCCACCAAGTTGATTTCAGGAGGGGCGACCAGCATTGGCGGGGTTATCGTTGATCTGGGAAATTGCACCTGGGCGGGGTACCCGAGTCTGGAAAATTATAAAAAAATGGGGGGCCTGGCTTTTTTAGTCCGCCTGCGGAAAGAGCTTTATCGAGACATCGGTGCCTGTATGGCACCGCAAGCCGCGTATTTGCAAAGTCTTGGTTTAGAGACACTGTCTTTGAGGGTGGATAAAGTTTGTCGGAATACGCAAAAAATTGCTGAATATCTGGCTGAAAATTCAAAGATCAAAAGTGTCAATTATCCCGGTTTAGCGGATTCACCTTTTCATCATTTGGCGCAAAAACAGTTTAATCGACGATCCGGCGGAGTCCTTTCATTCGAACTGACCGATAAGCCGACCTGCTTTCGGTTTCTCAATCAATTAAAAATTATAAAACGCGCCACCAATCTGGGCGATAACACCTCTTTGATTTTGCACCCTGCATCCACCATATTTCATGAATATACACTGTCGGAAAAAGAATTGATGGGTGTCACGGAGGGGTTGATTCGCCTATCGGTAGGAATCGAAGACATCGAAGACTTAATTGGAGATATTCAGCAGGCTCTGGATATAATCTGAAACAGAGGGTTTTGAAATGGAATTAACCGATGAACAAATTGAAAGATACAGTCGCCATTTGATTCTGGCCGATGTCGGTGTTGAAGGCCAACAGAGAATTTCCAAGGCCAAAGTACTGGTGATTGGTGCCGGCGGGCTGGGCGCACCGATTATGCTGTATCTGGCTGCGGCCGGAATCGGCACCCTGGGTATTGTTGACGGCGATGTCGTTGACCTGACGAATCTGCAACGGCAGGTGATTTATTTCACCGAGGATGTAGGCAGTAAGAAAGTTGAAGCCGCTCGGAAGAAAATCCGTCGTATGAATCCTGATGTATCCGTTATTACCCATGAAACAATGATTGACTCAACAAATATATCGGAAATTATCCGGGACTATGACTTCGTCGTTGACGGCACAGACAATTTTCCGGCCAAGTTCCTTATCAACGACGCCTGTGTGATGGCCCCAAAACCATTTTCCCATGCCGGTATTCTTCGGTTTCAAGGTCAAACCATGACTGTTATACCCGGCCAAACAGCTTGTTATCGCTGTGTCTTCCCGGAACCACCCCCACCCGACGCGGTTCCAAGCTGTAGCCAGGCAGGGGTATTGGGCGCCTTGGCGGGAGTATTCGGAACCCTGCAGACCACCGAGGTTCTGAAATATATCATCGGCAAAGGGAATCTGCTCACCAATCGCCTGATGATGTTTGATGCCCTGACCATGGAATTCAGAAATGTTAATATAAAAAAACGTAATAATTGCCCGGTCTGCGGTGAAAGTCCCCAAATTACATCTCTATTGGACTACGAACAACAGGTTTGTGAACTCTAACCATGAAAATACCCGCAAAAATTGTGGCGGCGATTTATAAACAGGCAATAGAGGAAGAACCCCTGGAGACCTGTGGATATCTTGCCGGAGAAAATGACCTTGTCAAACGACACTTTCCGATGACCAATATAGATCGGAGCGAAACCCATTTCTCTTTTGATGCCGTGGAACAATTCCGGATTCTTAAAAAGTCGAGGGCAACCGGACTGGAGCTGATTGCCGTTTATCACAGCCATCCGGTAACCCCGGCCCGGCCTTCGGCCGAAGATATCCGCCTGGCCTATGATCCCAACATGAATTATGTGATTGTATCCCTGGCGAATGGTCAAAAGACTATGAAGTCTTTCAAAATTAAAGAGGGTAAAGTGGTCCCGGAACCTCTGAAAATCATTTAGCGCCTTTCCCCATAATGCAGAAAAGCGAGTCCTGTAATCTGCATTTCTAAAAATCATGGGGCCACAAAAAGGCACAAAAAACACAAAGAAAGAATTATATACTTAAAAATATCAATAAGATAAAATATCTAAATTCGACAATTTTGACTTTTTGCGAGTTTGTCAAATACAGGAGAACACAAAAAAATGAATAAACGCAGCCCATCCAATATCCATTATCAACTGCCATTTAGTTTGGATCGTGATGTTGATCGGTTTGAAAATGAAATCTGTGAATTTAACTCCGGCAATTTACATGCAACGGCGTTTACGGCCAAACGTGTTAAAATGGGAGTTTATCAGGAAAGAAATTATCAGACCCATATGTGCCGCATTCGCTGTGCTGCAAACATTATTACGCCGGCTCAGTTGGCAAAAATCGCAGCTCTGGCAAAAAGATACGGGCATCCCTGGGTGCACATCACCACCCGATCGGAAATCCAAATCCACCACACCCATCTGGTAGACGTCATTTCCATAGCCCGGGAGCTTAAAGAAGTCGGACTCAGCATGAAAGGCGGCGGCGGACACACCATTCGCAATATATGGACCAATCACGACTCGGGAATTTGTCCGGATGAGCTGTTCGATGTTCAACCGTACGCCCTGGCGTTAACGGCGCGCCTTATTGCGGAGGCCGATAGTTTTGAATTACCCCGAAAATTTAAAACGACCTTCTCCTCACTGTCGGAGGATGAAGCATTCAGCACCATTCAAGATCTCGGCTTTGTTGCCCGGGTCAACGATAAGGGTGAAAAAGGATTTAGGGTTTATGCCGGAGGTGGTTTAGGCGCCATACCCCATATTGGAATTCTGCTGCACGGATTTATTGCAAAGGACAAGGTTTATCATGTGGCGCGGTCAATCAAAAATGTCTTTCATGATTATGGCAATCGCCGCAACAAACACCACTCCCGTATCCGATTTTTAATCCACGATGACCTCGGGGCGGAGAAATTTCGCAAACTTTATAGGCGGCAACTGGATAAAATCTATCATGACGATAGCCTTAAACTCGATATCAAAACGATTGACAATGCCGAAAACCTGAATCGTAAAATCGATCTTGAGCCATTGATTGAAGGCGATCAAGGTTATGGAACCTGGTTGGACCGGCATGTGTCGTCGCAAAAGCAACCGGGTCTGTCTAACATATTACTCCCTCTCGACCTGGGAGACCTTGATAGCGAAGATTGTATCAAATTAGCACAAATTTTAAGACCCTTTGGAGACAATGTGCTGCGATGCGGCACCGATCAAAATTTTCATATTCGCAATATCCCTGAAAAGTACTTGAAAAATCTTTATAGAAGCATCACAAAGCTTCGGACATTGAGTCATAAACCACGCCTATACGGAAACGTCGTCCCATGCACCGGCGCCCAGACCTGCCAGATCGGATTAAATCGTCCCCGACCGGCCACGAAAGCCATCTTTAATAATTTCGATATCGAAGACCTGGAATTTGACCGGCTGAAAGATATTCGAATCCACATCAGCGGGTGCCCCAATGCCTGCTCCAATCACTGGATTGCGGATCTTGGTTTTTTCGGCAAGGTGCGCCGGATACAGGGTCGTCTAATACCCACTTACAACGTGCTCGGCGGCGCCAGAATCAGGGCCGCAGAAACACAATTGGGCCAATTCGTAGGCTGGGTACATGCCCGGGACATGCCGCGCTTTTTGTCTGAAGTATTAAAAGCCTACCAGTCCTATAAAAAAGAAAAAAATGATGCCGTAAATTTTTACGGATACTGGCATAACGGCGGGAAGAATCACATCACCACTCTGTGTGAAAACGGTTATAACAAAATCCCAACATTTAAAGAGGATCAAAGATACTACTATGATTATGGCTCTAACGAGCTTTTCTCGGTCAAAGACATCGGAAAAGCGGAATGCGCAGCCGGAATCTACGATATGATCAATGTCGACGACAAGGCCATTCAAGACAATGTTAAAGCCATTGAATTATGGAAAAATAACAAGCACCCCCGGAAACTTCTCTCCATTTTGAAAGATACCGTATTCTGCTCCTGTCGGATGCTTATGGTTACCCGGGGAGAAGAGCCAAAAACCGCCGCGGAAATATATGAGCTGTTTCGCAAACATTTTATCGACACCGGCCTGGTAGCTGAAAGCCATCGGTTTATCGTCAGGCTGGTTCACAACGAAAATCCTGACCGGTTAGTCGATCATCAGAATAAGGTTATCCTTCTTGCCGAAGATATAAGGACACTCTATGGAACCATGGATGACACCATGCGATTTCCGGGAGAAACACAGAATCTCGCAATTAATATGGAGGCCAAACATTACGATACCAGACCTGAGGCGACAGCAGCCGATGAAGATAAACGGAAAACCGATCGGTTTAAAGACCTGCGGGGTGTAAAGTGCCCGATTAACTTTGTTAAAACCAAGATTCAACTGGCCGCCCTGAAATCCGGTCAAACCCTGGAAATTTATCTTGATGACGGGGAGCCGATTAAAAATGTTCCGGCTTCTGTAAAACTTGAAGGTCATAAAATTTTGAACCAGGAAAAAGTTTCCGGACACTGGACCGTATTGATAGAAAAAAAGTGATTTAAAAAAAGCAGAGCGAAGCGGCATCCACCATTCGAAATTCAGCGGTTCGCTTGTTTTAAAATAGATAAAGCGTAGCGTCATCAATATTCGACGTTGGGCGTTCGACGTTCGACGTTCAATCAATTCACTGTTCCGGCCAGGTGGTGTTTCGTGCGGACCCGGTTGCCGGCAGCCAAAGCGACCGGTTTAATCAGAAAAAAAATTATATTTTTGTAATAAATGATGTGGTTTCATATGAGGCGTTAAACTACCTGGCGCCTCCGTCCTGATCCGCCTTCAGCCGCTCTTTGCGAATTACCCCGTATTCGTGCATGGCCTTCAGCAGCCAGGCGATTTCATGAAGTCGATTGTAGATCCGTACTCCCTGTTTGTTGAGATCACTGATTGCCTGGCTTTCCCAGGGGGTGTAGTGGCTGCCGAATAAGACCGGTATGCCCATTTCCTTTTCCAATGCGCAGATTTCGTTAATCTGCTGTTTTTCAATTTCCAAAAATATTTTCCACTCTTCGGAGGTCTCTGCCGAATGCATTCCGGGTCTGCCGATGCCATGCAGGATTAAGGCGTCTACTTCTTTTGAAGCTAAAATTGTCCGGGCAAGAGAGGTCGGAAAATCAACGGCCAGAAATTGTCCGGAAGCGCCGAAATCAAGCGGATTTTTAACCGATGCGCGATCCGGCATCCCCAGTGCCCGCAATTCCTTCTGCAGCTCCGGGCTGAATTCCGGAATGGACAAACCCGCTTCCGCGAGACAATCGGAAAGGGCTACTCCCCAGGATCCCCCTACGGTAATGATCGCTACCCGGCTGCCTTCCATCGGCGGTCGTTCTATTAAAGCATGACCAATAGGCAGCAGCAGCTCCATGGCAGGCGAAACGACCGCACCTACCTGTCGCAGCAGGCCGTGGTATACCTGCCACTGTCCTGCAAGGGCTCCGGTGTGGCTCTGGGCCGCCCGGGCGCTGTCGACGGTCCGGCCGGCTTTGTAAACCACTACCGGCTTTGTTGCGGTTACTTCCCCGGCAATCTCCATGAAGCGCTTACCATCGCGAAGGGCTTCGATATACATAACGATGGCCTGAATTTCGGGATCTTTGCCAAAGAGCTGAAGAAAATCCGTGACGGTAAGGTCGCTCTCATTGCCGGTGTGAATAAACTTGCCGACCCCCATTCCTTTGGCCCAACCGGAAGAGAGGATGTCATAAAAAGCATAGCCTCCCTGGCAGACGGCGGCGATGGGCGTAGCAAGAAGATCATCGGCGGGAATTGATGATGCATTGAAACCGGCGTGTAGGTTGAAAGTGCCGCTGACGTTCGGGCCGATGAGCCGGATACCGAGGGAACGCGCCAGCCGGGCAAGGGATGCCTGTTGCTGCCTGCCCCGGTCGGAAGTCTCTGCGAATCCGGCCGAAATGACCGTAATGCCCTTGACGCCTTTTCGACCGCAGGCTTCAATGGTTTCTTTCACAAATTTTTCAGGAATGGCACAAACGGCCAGATCGATGGGAGCGTTGATCTGCGCTATATCGTTGAAAGCCGGGATGTCAAAAACCTGGCCGCCCCTGGAATTTACCGGGTAAATGTGTCCGGGGAAGTTCGACGAAAGCAGTCCCCTCATAATAAATGACCCCCAGGAGCCCGGCCGTTCAGAAGCGCCGATAACCGCAACCGATCCGGGATTCAGAAAAACGTCTAAATTAGACAAAGCATTCCTCTTTTCGTAACCGTTTACAGGTTCAAGGTTAAGGGTGTAGGTTCAAGGTTCAGCCCAGCCGTCGGTCTGAAAAACGGGCGGTCTAATCGGAAAAGAAACTGATGAACGTCGAACATCGAACGCCCAACGTCGAACGTTGAATGAATGTATTCTGTCTGTTTTAAAAAAGATTTAGCGAAGCGTTTCCATCTGAAACCCTCACTTACTTACAACGTCCTATCAGAAACGAGGGTCTAAGGGCCTAATACTACCAGCGCATCCACCGCCACCGGCTTACCCTGGGAAATTATCAGCGGATTGATGTCAATCTCCTTGACGGCCTCATTCTCAATTCCAAGCCGCCCGATGGCTATTAGAATGTCAGCCAGCATATCCTTATCTGCCGGTTCCATACCGCGTATGGGTCCCAGGATCTTGTGGGCCTTGATTTCCTGGATCATTTCCAGAGCGTCCCGTTTTTCTATAGGGGCGACCCGGAAAGAGGTGTCTTCTAAAACCTCGGTAAATATTCCACCCAGCCCGAACATGACGCAGGGGCCAAACTGGGGATCACGGGTCAGCCCTACCACCAGCTCGCGCTGGCCTTTGACCATCTGCTGAACCAGCACCGCCTTTTCGGCGCTGTCCATGGCAGCCGTAATTTCTTTAAAGGCCGTTCGGGCTTCATCTTCATTTCTGATATCCAGCCGGATCAGTCCTTTTTCGGTTTTGTGAGCGATTTCTGCAGCGCACCCTTTCATGACCAGTGGATAGCCGATTTTGGGGAGTGCTTCAGAAAGACCCTCCATGCTGATGACAAGCTCTTCCTGTGTCACCGGAATACCGTAAGACACCAGCATCTGTTTGGATTCATATTCAGAAAGTGCGGTACGTCCCTCTTTAAGCGCTTGATCAATTAATTTCATTTTTCCTCCGCTGACGGGTCAGTCGTGTATTAATATTTTTTTAATAATCTGATACGCTACAGTCTGTGGGGCTGTCCTTTGTTGCCAGGCATCGTCCACAAGGCGGTCAATATTTTTTTCAAGAAATAAACCTTTGCTTAGTATCTCGACGAATCCTGACTGTATTTCCTGTAATAATTCTTGTTTCCATTGGCTTTTTCTGCGTGATTCCAAACGAAGATCTTTTTGCAGAAAATGATAATGCTGCCAAATTTCTTCGTATAGCCCATCGATGCCCTTATTCAAGGAGGCAGAAGTTGAAAGTACAGGAGGCTGCCATTGGGCTTCGCGGGGAGAATTTTCCAACATCCTGCGGATGGAAGAAGAAATATTCTCCGAATTTGGAAGATCTGATTTGTTAACAATCAGGATGTCTGAAATTTCCATGAGCCCGGCCTTGAGAATCTGCATGCTGTCACCCGCCTCGGGCATCACTACAACCAGAACAGTGTCCGCAGCCCGGGTGATGTCCAATTCGGATTGCCCGACGCCGACGGTTTCAATGATGATAATGTCGTTTCCACCGGCATCTAATATGCGAGAAACGGTCCTGGTGGTCGATGCGAGTCCCCCTGACATCCTGCCGGCACTCATACTGCGGAAAAAAAAATTTCCATCTTCCTGCTTCAGGGTCATGCGAATGCGATCACCTAGAAAAGCGCCTCCGCTAAAAGGGCTGCCCGGGTCAACGGCAATGACCCCTACAGAATGATCGTTGCGGCAAAACAGCCGGACCAGGCGGTCCACCAGGGTGCTTTTGCCTACTCCCGGCGAGCCCGTGATACCAATGTAAAACGCGGATCCAGAGTGAGGATATATTTTCTCCAGAATATAGGGCGCCGTGTGATCGCCTCTTTCCACCAAAGAAATCAGGCGTGCGGTTGAACGCTTTTCACCCTTTAAGGATTTTTCAATCAACCGGTCGATATCCTCCATCAACAGCCTCACAGGGGAACCAATTCCGTAATTCCGTTAACGATAACCTCCATAGGGGTATCGGGCCCATAAATTGCCTGTATTCCCTTACCCTTCAATATGGGAACGTGTTTGGGCGGTATCGTACCCCCCATGACGACCTTGATGTTGTCGGCTCCTTCCTGTTTTAGCAGGTTTACAACCTTGGGTCCCAGCGTGAGATGGTTGCCGCTCAGCGTACTCAGGCCAACCACATCCACGTCTTCTTCGATGGCGGCCGCTACAATTTGTTCCGGAAATTTGTTTCCGATATAAATCACTTCAATGCCGGCTTCCTTTAAAAATTGGCACACGAGATAGACACCACGCCAGTGTATATCGAGACCCAGTTTGGCCATCAAAACTCTGATTTTTCTCTCCATCGGTTATGTCCTCTATCCCAGTATGAGCCTGGCGACATTATGCAATGAGAGGAAATGCCCACAAGCCGAACTCTATGCGGAAAAGCGCTTCAATCTCACCCAGGGTTACAAGATTTTTAGTTGCCTGCATACAATAAGGGAATAAATTATCGTTGCTGTGGCATTTTTCCCGTAAAGTTTTCAGACAATTGTTTACGCTGTTATCGTCGCGTTCCTTTCTCAGACGCTCTAATTTGGCCTTTTGCCGGGAATATGCCTCCGGGTATTCAAACACTTCGATGGGCGTGACGTTTTCATCTTGCGCTTTCATATAGTTCACACCCACTATTTTTGTTTCTCCGGTTTCAATTTTCTGCTGATATCTTGTATTGAAATTGCTGATCTCACGATGAAGCCAGCCGCTTTCGATCACGTTAACAAGCCCGCCCATTTTTTCGATCATGTCAACATAATTAGATATTTTTTTCTCCATTTCCCGGGTGAGATCCTCTATGTAGTAAGATCCGGCCAACGGGTCGACCGTGTTCGTTACACCGGTTTCAGCCTGTATTATCTGTTGGGTGCGGATTGAGACCAGGGCCGCCTGTTCCGTGGGCGCCGAATAGGCTTCGTCAAAGGAGTCGATATGCAGGGATTGACAGCCGCCAAACACCCCGGCCAGCCCCTGGATGGCGGACCGCGCAATATTGTTCAGTGGTTCGGTTGCAGGCAGGGTGACCCCTGCGGTTTGGACATGAAAACGCATTAGCATGGATTTAGGGTTTTGGGCGCCGAAGCGGTCTTTCATTATCTTATACCAAACCTTCCGGCTGGCGCGGCATTTGGCTATTTCCTCAAAAAAGTCATTGTGGAGATCCCAGAAAAAAGACATGCGGGGGGCAATATCATCAATTTTCATTCCCCTCCTGATTAATTCCTCGGCGGTGGCGATGGCATTGGCGATGGCGATCCCGACTTCGGTAACCGCATCCGTGCCGGCTTCTCTCAAATTGTAACCATTGTAACTGATGGGATTCCAGCGGTCAAAATGTTTACATATCCATTCAACTACATCACACTGCATGCGAAATGAAACGGCAGGCGGCAGTATTTCCGGGGCACTTCCCACACAGGTTTCCATAATGAAATCATTCTGGCAGGTGCCTGCCAGCTGTGAAACAGGTGTCCCGCGCGCTTCGGCCACACTAAAATACATGCCCGGAATGACCAGGCTGGTGCTGGGTAGATGGGTTACGATGGAGGTGCTGATGCCGCCCAAATCGATATCGGCAAAATAAGCGTCGATGTCCCGGATCGAATCCACCGCCGCACCGCAGTGGCCGACGTTTCCCTCCGCCTCGGGGTCATCTGAGTTATAACCGCGGATAGTGGGAAGATCAAAGAGGATATTTATACCCGTGGCCCCGTGTTTTAGAAGATACTTAATCCTTTCGTTACAATCCTCTGATGTTCCCAGACCGGCCAGCTGACGCACGGTAAACGGTCTGCCCCGATACATATTGGGGTAGACGCCTCGCAGATAAGGCGGTTGTCCTGAAAAACCAAGGTCTTCGGAATAGTGGATATCTTCAATATCAGCGGGGGTATAAATCATTTTGATGGGGATTCCGCTCTGGGTAAAATACTTGCCCTCCATCTTCCGGTCATCATCGTTCAGACTGTTGTTGAACCACTCTTTATATTCCCGTTTGATCTGATCGACATGTTCGGCACTGAAAAGGCATGGTTCTTTTTTTGTTTCGCAGGTCATGAACAGCTCCTATGCTTTCTGGTAGATCTCATCATACAGGTTGCGTTGGTCGATGACTCTTTTGGCCTTGAATTCGGTCCTTTCAAGGGTGCCGGGTTCCACAATTTGAATAATCGATCGAAGTCCGCGTGCCTTTAAGACGGCATCCAGTTTTTGTTTCAAACCGGAAGTCTCTGCAGGCTCTACACCGGGTTTAAACTCGGCCTGTACAATCATCTCATCCATGGCTTTTTCGCGAGTGATGATGATGCGAAACTAATCCCCGAATCCCCGGATACTTCTAATTGCATCTTCGATGGCGCTGGGATATACATTCTCACCCCTGACGACAAACATATCATCCGCCCTGCCGTAAATACCCTTGGGGAACCGGGGGTATGTCCGACCACAGGGACAGGGATCATCCACCCACTTGGAGATATCACCGGTCCAATAACGAATCATGGGCTGAGAATTACGTTCCAAGTGAGTGTAGACGGTGACCCCTTCCTTTCCATAGGGGACTCTTTTTTTGCTTTCCGGATCAACCAGTTCGGCATAGACAATATCCTGCCATAAATGCATCCCCTGACGGTGTTGACACTCACAATCCGTCATCCACGGGGACATTTCGCCGGTGGAGCCTGAATCGATGCAGATTGCGTCGTAGATGCTTTCAATTCTTTTTTTGGTGGATGGCACCCCGGCACCGGGTTCGCCGGAAAAGAAAAGAATACGAAAACTGAAATCTTTGGCAGGATCCATTCCAATGGCTTTGGCCTTTTCGGCCAGGTAAAGACTGTAGGAGGGGGTTCCATAAAAAATAGTCGGCTGAATTTCTTTGATCCATTCCAGAGACCTGTCTGATTGGCCCGAAACCCCGGCACCAAAAGGAAACGCGGTGGCCCCGAGACGTTCACAGCCCATCAGTGCGCCCCAGCTTCCCCAGTACAAGCTGAAAAAAGATCCGATAAAAACAATATCTTCCGGTCGCATGCCAAAGCCCCACATAATTCTGGCATGGGCCTCGGCAATTCTGTTCATATCAGACTTGCTGATACTGAAGGCCGTCGGTTTTCCGGTCGTACCCGAAGTTCCCTGAACTCTTGCAAGCTGCCTGGGTGACACACAAACATTGCTTCCGAAGGGCGGGGTTTCAATCTGATCCTGACGGATTTCCTCTTTGGTGAGAATGGGTATATTTTCAAAATTCTCTAACGAACGTATATCTTCCGGCTTTATTCCGGCTTTATCCCATTTTTTTTTATAGAAAGAAGAGTGCTCATAGGCATATTTCAGCTGGGCTCGAAGCTTGGGAATGATAATCTCCTGTTCTCTTTTGGCTGGCTCCATGGTCTCGGTTTGCTCATCCCAGTAAATTGAGGACGCAGACGGGAGATAGGAACGATCGTAATCAGGGGGCCATTTTTTCATCGTAACAATTTCACCTTATTTATTAAATTTTATTTTGAACGGGAAACTACAACAACTATTTAAGTAACACTAAATACTTCAGTCGGGCAAGTCTAAACTAATCATTTGATATTACCACTTAAATACAGATAGATATCGATTTTAAAACAAGCGAACCGCAGAATGTCGAAGGATTAAAAACTGCTGCGTTCTGGAAGGGAGGTTGTGGACCGAAGTCTCCGGCGTTACGGCGGGCTTTCAGACGATTTTAGAATAAAAAAGGGGAACCAGTCTTAGACTGTTGCCCCTCATTTTTGTCGGCCTGCCGATGATATCCGGTCTCCGGCAGGCCGAGCGCTTTAATATTAATATCCGCTGGAACCCGCTACGGGTTTTTTTTGATTTTATATGATCCGTCCTTGCTGTATTCGACTTCGGCCTCCAGGTAATATACCTTTTTAAGTTCCGGTTTTATGTCCTGGATCATATAAAAAGATTCACCGCTTCTGGCCCCTGTCGAACAGGCAAAGACAATCGGCTTGTCGGCTGGAAGTGTATCAACTTTTTCTTCAAGTTCACCGACGGGAATATTGACCGCAGTCCGGAAATGGCCGGCGGCAAATTCATCCGGGTCCCTCACGTCGATCAGATAAATACTCTGTGGATTTTCCTTCAGGATTTTTCGAAAGATATCAAGATCAATCGATCCCTCCTCTGTTCCGGCTTTGACGGCGACTGTAGCAGGCGCTGCACCATATGCCTTTTTCCAGGCCGGATAACCGGCATCAAAGACCTTTACATGGGTATACCCAAGCTGGCCCGCCTTCCTGGCGGACTGGTGGCTCAGTTTTCAGGTGTAGCCCCCGCAGTAAAAGATCAGCAGGATATTTTTATCGGCCGGCAATTTGCCCTGTAGTTTGTCGAATTGCCTGTCGGGAATGCTGATGGCCGAGGGGATATGGCCTTTGTCGTATTTCGCTTTCTTCGGTCGGGCGTCTACGAAAAATGCTTCATTTGTTAATAGCTGGCCGGACACATACTCAATGGATACTGCAGCATAACTTCCCTTGGCTTTCATATAGCCGGGAAAACCGTCCGCAAAAACTTTGACATTCGTAAAACCTAGTTTTTCCGCCTTCCTGGCGGATTTGTGGCTGAGCTTTCAAGTGGGCCCACCGCAGTAGAAAATCAACAGCGTGTCTTTATCCCGGGGCAGCTTGTCCGTCATTTTGTCAAACCGGCTGTCCGGGATGCTTACCGCCGTGGGGATGTGTCCATTGACATATTTTGGCTTGTAGGGCCGCGAATCTATGATCATCACCCCTTCCGGTTGAGGCACTTTGGCGTACTGCTGCACGAGGGTAACATCTACAATGTCGTGAAACCGCCAGTCGGCTTTTACCGGTTCAGCAGTTTTCTGAGCAGCCGTACATCCAACGGCCAGTGCCAGAGAAAGGCACAGCATCAGGAATGATACCGAGATTTTTTTCACGGGCATAATAATGTCCTCCTTTTTCAATGATTGGTTTGAGAAATATGGTCCTCACTGATTCCCGAGGGGGAATCTTCATGTTATTTACATTTTGCCGGCGAAGGTGAATCAAATGCGTGATCATGCATATAGGTGTATATGTCGGTCACATCTTTTTTTGACAGCTGCTCCCATTCTTGTCGGCATTTGAACTGCCCGAATTCTTTTGATTCAAAGACAGCTGTCCACTCGGACTGGGTCTTGTCGGCCGGACTTAAGGGCGGCGTTTTGGACTCGATTGCCCCCCGCTCGTAACAAGCCTTGTATACTTTGCGATAGGTGTATTTTCCCTTGCGTTTGTTGCCTTTATCCAGGGCCAGGCCCGCACTCACGGTGCCGAACACAAAAAGAAATGCCATTAACGTTACAGATACTTTTTTAATCATGGTTCCTCCTCTATTTAAATGTTAGTAAGTTCAAGAGTTGATGGTCTCGTAAAAAGTCAGAATTCTCGAAGATCGACTTCGTAACATACAGAATTTATAAAGTATAAAATTTTATTGTCCCACTCGGGAAATGGGAGAAAACCCTCGCTTTTAGGCGAAAACTTTCGAACCCCAAGCCATCGGCTTCAGCCGATGGTAGTTGACTTTTGCACTTTTTGTGCCTTTTTGCGGCCATATCAGCGTTAACCATGTTGCTTTATCTGCTGCCGACCTGCAATGAGTGTACCAATGACATGATTGTTTGCGATCGGATAACGTCGGAAATACCGGAAAATCAGGCGAAACTATATTTTGCTATAAATTCAAGTAAAATAGCCAATTTATCAGGTTATGGTATTTTGTTCGGAAATATTTTTATCCTGATTTCATAAAAACCTGTTCATTTTTTACCTTTTTCTCCCCCTTGAATAGGTTAACGGTTAATGTTAAGTTAATATCAAGGGGTTAACAGTTAACGCTTTAAATATTCAATTTCGATTTATTCGGGTCTGGAGTGCGTGCTGATGGAAATAGCGAAATATTGGAAAACTATTGTTGATACCTTGCAGGATGGTTTGATGGTGCTTGATCCTGTCGGAAACATTCTGGCGGTAAATCCGGCGGCTGAGCGGCTCACCGGATACTCAGCGGAAGAACTGATTGGAAACAATTGTCGGACCTTGAACTGCACCGGATGTGATATATACGGCAGTGGCGCCGGAGAGCAGTGGTGCAGTCTGTTTGTCAGTGGAGAGGTCAGGGCTAAAAAATGCCTGATTTCTGATAAAAATCGACGCGCTGTGCATGTTGTTAAGAATGCGTCCGTGTTGAAAGATTCAGAAGGTCGTCTGCTTGGCGCGGTTGAAACCTTCACGGATATATCTGAACTTGTACGCCAGAAACAGGAAATAGATTCCCTGCGTAAAAGTTGTCGACTGGAAGAAGGCCACCACGGGCTTTTAGGCGATTCTCAGCCGATGCAGGACCTTGTTGAGCTTATAGAGAATGTTGCACAGACAGACGCACCGGTGTTAATTTACGGACAAAGCGGCACCGGCAAAGAACTGGTTGCCAGAGCAATACACGAAGAAAGCCCTCGCAACGCCAGACCCTTTATCAAAGTCAATTGTGCCGCCTTAAATGAAAATCTGCTGGAAAGCGAACTTTTTGGTCATGAAAAGGGAGCTTATACGGGTGCCGATCGCACCCGCATCGGCCGTTTTGAGGCGGCCCATGAGGGAACGATTTTTTTAGATGAAATTGGTGATATTCCCCTATCGACCCAGGTGAAGCTTTTGCGGGTGCTTGAAGAAAAAGAGATTGAGCGCGTCGGTGATCACAAACCCATTTCAGTTGATGTCAGGATCGTTTCCGCCACCAATAAGGATCTTGAACTCTTGATAGGACAGGGGCTGTTTCGAGAAGATCTTTTTTTCAGAATCAATGTCTTTCCTTTAGCCTGCCCTTCTCTGGCAAGGCGGATCGAGGATATACCCGTTATCGTTCAAAATTTTATAGAAATGAGTGCAAGCAAGGGAGGCAAGGAAATATCGGGCCTCACACCGGAGGCCATGGAGGCACTTTTAGCTTATTCCTGGCCCGGAAATGTTCGTGAACTTCGCAATACCATCGAGTACGCCTCCGTTCTCTGCCCTGGAGGCTGGATCGGCAAAGAGCACCTGCCGCCCAGAGTCACCCTGAAAAGCAACCTACCGTCCTCCAGTACCCGCTCAAACACAGTCTCATGGCAGCAAGAACGTGAAAAGCTGATACAAACCCTGCGCAGGTTTAGGGGCAACCAGTCTGAAACCGCCCGGGCATTAGGCGTAAGCCGTGTTACCATTTGGAAGCGGATTAAAAAATATGATATCGATCTGGCTGCTGACAAAAAAAATCGACCCTACAGGCCAATCCCATAGGGCCGATTTTGCGATAGAGGGGCGATTTGTGCAAATGGAGGTAAATGCCAAGTTCCCCTGCATAAGAAAATTAGCAAATTTTATGCCATAAATTAGCTATTAATTTTTTTCTGCGCTGTTATGCCGTATTTTTTCATGCGGTTCCAAACCGTAACCCGGGAAATCCCTAAAATTTCGGCTGCTCGGGACTGGTTTCCACCGGCCTTTTGCAGAGCCTCGATGAGTTCATTCTTTTTCATTCCATTACGATTTAAAGGCCTCGTTTTACCTGACTTGACAGGAGGCTGCTCCGGATGGACGGTCGGCGGAAAATGATGGGGCTGTATCATTGATTCCCGGCAGGTGACAAAGGCATATTCAAATGCACTCTTTAACTCCCGGACATTGCCCGGCCAGTGGTATGCCATCAATAACTCCATGGCTTCATTGGAAATTCCCATAATTTTTTTTTCGTTTTTAAGCTGAATCCGAAAAAAAAATGAATCGGCCAGCAGCGGGATATCCCCCACCCGTTCTCTTAGAGGCGGTACCATTATCGGTATGACATTAATGCGGTAAAATAGATCCTCCCTGAAAACGCCCTGATCCACCAGCTGCTTTAGATTGCGATTGGTTGCCGAGATGATTCTCACATTAACGTGGATGGGCCGGTTGTCACCGACCCGCTCGACGACTTTTTCTTCCAGTACCCGCAGCAGTTTTACCTGGGTTGAAAGCGGTAAGTCGCCGATTTCATCAAGAAAAATATCTCCACCCTGGGCCGCTTCGAACCGCCCTTCGCGACTGCGATAAGCCCCTGTAAAGGCGCCTTTAACATGGCCGAAGAGCTCGCTTTCCAACAGGGATTCCGTTAAGGCGGCACAATTGACTTTTACATAAGGATTATGCTTGCGGGGTCCGGTATTGTGAATGGCCTTGGCAACCAGCTCTTTGCCGGTGCCGCTTTCTCCAAAAATAATCACCGGGGCATCTGAGTAAGAGGCATTGCTTATTAAATCAAATACCTGTTGCATGGACGCAGATGCGCCTATAATACCTTGGAACCCGTCTTGTGTTCTGAGTTTGCGCCGAAAGGCCTCGATTTGAGTATCTTTCTCAATGAGCTCCGTGATATCGGTCATGGTTTCCACAGCTCCCATAACATTACCGTCGGTGTCATGCAGCAGGGACGCATTTTTAAGTACGTGAATATAGGCGCCATTTTTTTTCAATAAAGCGCATTTTCGCATACTTACAGCACCGGTTTTAAAAAGGCTGCACCATTTTTCACCTTTGCCTTCCCGTGCAATTTCACAAATATTGCAGTTTAATATCGTGCAGGGTTTTCCAATCAGGTCTTCATTGGGATAACCTGTTATTTTTTCCAACGCTTTATTGGCGGAGACGATGGTTCCCTCCGTATCCACAATCATGACGCCGTCCTGGATCGTATTTACCACCGTTTTCCAATATCTATTTAATTCCTGTTTAAGCATTTCTGTTTCTTCCTGTTAAAATTTTAACACTTGTTAATTTTTTATTTAACACTTTAACAATTTTAGCACAACATTTTTTTTAACATAAAACAATGGGTTTTCCCAGCCGAACGAATTACCTGAAAATTTTTAATTAGATTTAACAGTTTGAAAATACACCTGATATTTTTAAATTGAATTCTTATTTCCTCAGGAAACAGTTATTTATATGTGACCTGGCATCAGACTTGCTCAGAGGGATTTGAAAGACTTCAAATGTCTCTGTTTGAGGGTAGCTATGCAACACACGCTTGATTTACGCAATTCCATCGTTCCGTTTTCGCTGCTTAAAGTGATCCGGGCGTTTAAAATGATGGATCCCGGTGAAACCCTGGAAGTTTTTGGGATGGATCCGGATACACCGGCAGATCTCTTCAAGGTTTTACCGGATTCAGCCTATGATCTGATCAGTCTTGAGGAGATAGAGGATGGTGAACCTTCATACAGAATAACACTGCAAAAAAAAGCAAAACAAAGCAATTGAGGAGGCAACAAAATGACTGATTTAAATTCGATTTAAGTTTCAAGTACGGTGGATGCCAGGGGCAGTGCCTGTCCGGGGCCCTTATTGGAAGCCAAAAAAGGTATCGGCAAAGTCAAGGTTGGTGAAGTTCTCGAAATCTATTCCAATGATTCCGGTACCCGAACGGATATTCCGGCCTGGTCTAAAAAGATCGGACATGATTATCTTGGTATGCTGGAAGCCGATGGTTATGACAAACACTTTGTTCGTAGAAATAAATAGACGGGGTTACCATGACAACCCAGGCAAACAATGCAAGCGAGGGTAAGATCTTAATCCTGGCCACTGAATCCTGTGCGTACCCCGGCGCCAATTCGGTGGGACAGGCGCATTCCAGCTATCCGGCCAACACTTATATCCTCCGGGTGCGGGCGCCCGTGTTGTTTCCGGAAAAATTTTATCTGGATTGCTTTGAAAAGGGTATCGGCGGCATCATTATCATGTCCTGCGGCGAGGAGTGCCCCTATGACGGCGCTTATGCCGCCCTGGCCAAGCGGATCGACCAAGTTTTTCAGATAATGAAAAAGCGCGGATATGATCTGCGCAGACTTCGCCTGACGGCTATTTGTACAGTCTGCAACCGGGCTTTTCTTAAAGAAGTAAATCAGATGAATGAATTGGTCCGGGAATTGGGAGCGCCGTCTAATGATGTTGAGGCTAAGGAAGAAAAGAAATGAATACCGATCAAGTGATGAAATTTGATGCTCTGGTTGTGGGTGGCGGGATTGCCGGCCTTCAGGCCGCGCTGGATCTTGCAGATCAGAACTTTAAAGTAGCCGTGGTGGAAAAAGACGCTACCATCGGCGGCAAGATGATTCTGCTTTCCAAGGTGTTTCCAACCCTTGATTGCGCCAGCTGTATCACAACCCCCAAAATGGCTGCGGCGGCCCATCATGACAATATAACACTTTTTACCGACTGTGATCTCAAAACGCTGGATCGCGGCGCAAAGGGTGTCACAGCCGCCGTAACGCAGCGACCAAGGTATGTGGATCCGGTCAAGTGCATCGGGTGCCGGCAGTGCGAATACGGGTGTCCGGTATACGTTTCCGATGAAGTGCAGGGCGGATTTTCATTGCGTAAAGCCATCTATATTCCTTTTTCCACTGCCATCCCCCAGCTTGCTCTGATGGATGTGGAAAATTGCTCGCTTTGCGGAAAATGTGCCAGAGTCTGTCCCACCGAGGCTATCGATTATTTTCAGCAGCCTGAGGATTTGGTGATCGAGGCCCGAACCGCCATTCTGGCCACCGGCTTCAAGCTGACACCGATGGACCAGAAAAAAGAATACGGTCTGGGAGAAATTGAAAATGTGATTTCTTCTTTGCAGATGGAGCGGCTGTTGGCGCCCAACGGTCCCTATCAGCGCGTGATTCGTCCCTCGGACGGCAAGGAGCCCGATTCCATTGCCTATGTGCAGTGTGCCGGCTCCCGGGATAAAAGCCTTGGCGTGCCATACTGCTCACGGGTTTGTTGCATGTATGCCATCAAGCAGGCCATGCTGCTTTCCGGCTCGCTGCCACTGGCCGATATCAGTATCTATTACATGGACATAAGGGCTTTCGGAAAGGGCTATGAACAGTTTTTCCAGAATGCCAAGGCCATGGGGATCGAATTTTTAAAGGCCAAGGTGGCCAAGATCACCCCCGGAGAAAACCAAAATGTGGTGCTGCGTTATGAAAACCAGGAAGGCGACGGCGGTGTCATGACCCGGGAACACGATCTGGTGGTACTTTCCTTGGGTATGGTTCCGGACTGGAACCCCATGGGTGTCTGCTCCGTGTCCACCGAGGAAGATGCTTTCATTAAAAGTGTTATGCCAAAAATAGCGCCAACTTTGACGAATTTGGATGGCGTATTTGTTGCCGGGGTGGCCGCCGGCCCCAAAGACATCGTTGACACGATTGCCGAAGCCGGTGCAGCAGCCATGGAAGCATCCAATTATTTAAATGCTCAAAAGCGCAAACAAGCGGCATAATGTGTAAATCTGACATCTTGGCAATCAGGAGAATAAAGTAATGGCGTCAGAGAATGAAAAGAAGGAAATCGAAAAAGAATCCGGGGAAAAAAAAGTTGGCGTATACATCTGCCACTGCGGCGGGAATATATCCGACCATGTGGATGTTCAAAAAGTCAGGGACAATATCGCAAATCTTCCCGGTGTGGTAACAGCTCATACGAATATGTTTATGTGCTCTGACCCGGGCCAGGAGTTGATTCAGCAGGACATTAAAGACGGGAAAATCAACCGCGTGGTGGTGGCTTCCTGTGCTCCCAGCCTGCATGAACTGACGTTTCGCGGTGCCATAAAAAGGGCTGACATGAATCCCTACCTCTATGAGCATGCCAATATCCGCGAGCAGGTCAGCTGGGTTCATGACGGTGAAGCGGCCACCGCAAAGGCTACCAGCCTGGTAGCTGCGGCCATTGCCAAGACCAAAAATCAGGAAGCATTAGATCCCATTCGGGTAGAGGCCAGAAATCACACCGTTGTGATCGGAGGCGGCATTGCCGGCCTGCGGGCGGCTCGCGATCTTTCCGCCAGAGGCATTGAAGTGGCGCTGGTGGAAAAATCTCCTTTTCTGGGCGGACAGACCGCCAGACTGGACAAGTTGGTTCCCACCGGCGAGAAAGCGGGCGATCTCATTCAGGAGCTTGTCCGGCAGGTGCTGGACGATGAAAATATTGCAGTGCATACCTGCACCGAGATCATCCAGTATGAGGGGTATGTGGGCAATTTTAAGCTGACCTTGAAAAGCCGTCCGCCTGAATCGAAAGAGGATTTTGAAAAAATTGACCTGCTGGCAGATAAAAATTACACCAGCCGGGATTTTGTTCCTTTTGCGGGGATCTATGCCGCCCGGATACCTGAAAATTATGAAGAAAGAGTTCTGGATACCGGCGCCATTGTCTTCGCCACCGGTTTTAAAGTTTACAGGCCTCAAGATGGGGAATACGGTTTCAAGGAAAACCCGGAGGTCATCACCCTGCCGGATTTGATTCGCAACCTGGCTGAAAATCCTTTCAGCGGCAGAAATCTGGAAATTAGAGGGCGCAAGATATCGCGGGTGGCCTTGATTCACTGCGTGGGCAGCCGGCAGATTCCGGGTATCCACGAACCGGATGCTGACGGTAACCTGAACGAGTACTGCTCCAGGACGTGTTGCAGCGCCTCACTCCAGGCCGCCAGCCAGATCAGGGAAAGATATCCCGACACGCACGTTTTTGAGTACTACCGTGACATTCGAACATACGGGCGCGGTCAGGAAGAGTATTATGAGCGGGCTTCGGACAACCAGGTGATGTTTTTCCGTTTTGAACCTGAAGACCCGCCGGTCGTCGAGCGCAGCGGCAGTGGACGCCACCCCCTGAAAGTCACCGTCAAAGATACCCTGACATTTGGCGAGGAGCTGGAAGCCGAAGTGGACCTGGTGGTGCTTTCCGTCGGAATGGAGCCCAGCAATATCAGAGACCTGGTGGAAATGATGAAACTGCCGGTGGGGGCCGATCGCTTCCTGCAGGAAGTTCATCCCAAACTGCGTCCGGTTGAGCTGGCCAACACGGGGATTCTGTTGGCCGGAACTTGCCAGGCACCCATGGATGTAGGGGAAGCCTGCACCGCTGCCCAGGCGGCTTCAGTCAAAGCTTCAATCCTGCTCACCAAGGGCTATGTGGAGTTGGATCCCTTTGTGGCCGAGGTCAATCCGGAAAAATGCACCGGCCAGGGCCTGTGTGCCGAGGCCTGTCCCATTGAAGGGGCCATTCAATTGCAGGAAATACAGGCCGGAGGGCACCAGGTCAAGTGTGGCCGGGTGATTCCGGCGCTTTGTACCGGCTGTGGTATCTGCGTGGCCGTATGTCCGGAAAACGCCATTGACATTAAGGGTTGGACGCTAAAAGAGTATGAAGACATGGTGGATGCCATTGCTGCCACATAAATCCCCAATGGGCGGTTTACCGTCGGCCTTTGTGGCAAGACGAAGCGGCGGACACTATGATCGACCGACAGGAGTGCGTCATGAATGAGAAGAAAAAGATTGACAAAGAAGCGTTAAAGCAGCTTCGGCAGGCACGCCGGGCCAGCATCAAGCATGCCAAAGATGCAATCAAAATCCAGAATCAAGACATAAAAAAAATTAAGGAACAGATAAAAGATGGCGGCAAGACGGTGCCCCAGATTGCCGCCGCTATTAAGATGCCGACTTCCAGAGTGCTGTTATATGTCACCGCCCTGCGCAGTTACGGACTGTTGGCCGAAGGCGCCAAGGAAGAAGATTATTTTAAATATGAATTGGCCGGCTGATTTTGACGGGATTGCCGGCGGCTGGTTCATTTGCCGCTTTGGCCGGATCATTCTTAAAACCAAAAAATCGAACGGGAGTTAAACCATGAGTGCGCAGGTCAACCCTGATTTATTACTAAACCTGAAAGAATTCGGTGTCGAAGACGCTGCCACATGTTTTAACTGCGGCAATTGTACGGCGGTGTGTTCGTTATCAACCGAGTCCACACCGTTTCCGAGAAAAACCATTCGGTATCTACAGCTCGGGCTGAGTGACAAACTGATGCGGAGCCCGGAACCCTGGCTGTGTTACTACTGCGGTGATTGCAGTGAGACCTGTCCGCGGCAGGCCAATCCCGGTGAAGTCATGATGGGCCTCAGACGCTACTTGACTTCGCGATACGACTGGACGGGGTTCTCCCGCTTGTTTTACACTTCTAAAATATTTGAAGTGCTGTCCATCCTGGTGGTGGCTGCTTTGGTGGGTTTGGGGTTTTATTTTTTCCACGGTCCTATGATGACCGATCGGGTGGCGCTAAATGTGTTCGCTCCCAATACCACCATAGAGATTTTGGATCTTGTTATGCTGGCGGTGCTGTCTATTTTTCTTTTGAGCAATGCCCTCCGGATGGCCAAAGCGGTGATGGGCAATGCCGGTCCATTCCCATTCAGCGGTAACTCAGATGGAACAAAAGCGGACCAGCCGGCCATTTTGATCTTCGGAATTTCCGCGCAAACCTACCTTAAAGAGGCCAAGGAATTTGTGGTGCAGTTTTTTACCCAAAAACGATTTGATACCTGCGGCACTCCTTCTCAGCGAATCCAGTGGTTTGTCCATCTGCTGATTATGACCGGATACTCGGTGGTGTTTTTGCTGGTGGTGGTGGGGATCCGGTGGTTCCAGCGCGATGAAATTTATGTTTTCTGGCATCCGGTGCGTCTCCTGGGTTATTATTCCACCTTTGCTATCTTATACGGTGTTACTTACGCCATCATGGGGCGGCTTAAAAAGAGCAAAAGCGTTTATGAGCACAGCCACTCAACGGATTGGGCGTTTTTAATTCTGTTGTGGCTGACAGCGTTTAGCGGAATTCTGATTCATTTTACACGGCTTTTGGAATTGCCGCTGACCACCTACTATATTTATGTGATTCATCTGATGATCGCAGTCCCCATGCTGGTGATTGAAGTCCCGTTTGCCAAATGGACCCATCAGCTTTACCGGCCGTTGATGTTATATCTGATGAAAGTCAAAGCAAGCGCGGCCGGGGCTGAGGCATGATGGTAACCGTTCAGGGTTCAGAGGTTCTGGGTTCTGGGGTTTATGTCCAAACTGAAGCATTGATTCGTGAGTTCTAAAGAAAGGTAACCTTGAACGGTAAACTTTGAACCTATGAACGTTTGTGTGAAATGTATTTTTTTTAATCAACCATTTTATATTCAACTACTTAACGATGTGTTTAATTGAAAGGGGAAATCATGACGGAAAAAAAAGAAGAAAAAATTCTTTATATCGGAACCTGCGCCGGAGATGATCCGGAAAAAGCGGCAATGCCGTTTGTAATGGCCTGTGCCGCCCTGGCCATGGACATCAAGGCGTCCATTGCCTTGCAGGGAAACGGCGTCTACCTGGCCCAAAAAGGATACGTTGATAAAATGCTCCCCGGCGGTGGGTTTCCACCGATGAAAGAGCTGCTGGCCAATTTTTTGGAACTCGGTGGCGAATTAAAAGTCTGTGTTCCCTGCATCAAAGAGCGCAACATCGATGAATCTGAATTGATTGAAGGCTACCAGGCAACCGCTGCCGGAGCTTTAAATGTTGAGGCCATCGAGGCCGATGCCGTCCTGGTATATTAGATCCCTTAACCGTTTATGGGTTCAGTGGTTCCGGGTTCATAGGTTAATGCCGGACTTGAACCCTTTATCATGAGCGCTGAAAAGTGAGGCAAACATGGTATCCGTCACCAATCACAAGCTACCCAATCGAATTACCGATCTTGTAGAGCTTAAAAAACAGGGTTTTGAAGTCGTTTGTAATCCTTCCTTCGAGATCCTGCCGGTGGACTTTGCCCAGCGGGATAACCGATTTCAGGCCTTCATCTTTCTCTGCCGCTTTAACGGCAGCATCGATTGCCAGGAATTT
>JAJRVC010000168.1 GCA_024277475.1 Deltaproteobacteria bacterium | reverse complement strand
TTTTTCCTCCATCCCTCCATCTGCATGCAATGATAATCAAAGCGATTTAGACATGTTCAATTTTCGTGTGGTTGGATATTTCGGAATTGGTTGTGCAAAGATTGTCGATGGAAAGTTTGTGCACATTATCATTCGTCGGGAACCTGGTCCCATGTCACGCCCTCTTTTTCCTCATCGTATTCGGTATCACAGACCGAACATTTATAGACGGCCATGACGATCCTTTCAGAATTCCAGACTTGCAGGTTCGTAATATTCCTTCGGATTCTTACAGGAGGGGCACTTGGGCGGTGGTTCATTGCCTTCATAGACGTAGCCGCAGACACTGCATTTCCACTTAATCGGTTCCTCGCGTGTAAACACTGTGCCGGCCTCTACCATCTCGAGAAGCTTTTTGTAGCGCGCCCGGTGATGGGCCTCGATTTTTGCCACCTGTTTAAATGCGATGGCGGCCGCCTTTTCTCCTTCTTCTTCGGCATCCTTTGCAAAGCCCGGATACATCGTTTGCACTTCGTAATCTTCTCCGGACCAGGCTTCTTTGAGGTTCGCGGCAGTATCCCCGATGCCGTTCAATAATTTTAAATGATCTTTGGCGTGTTGCATCTCATTTATCGCCGTTTCTTCAAAAATCTTGGCGATGTAATGGTATCCTTCCTTCCGGGCGACCTCGGCAAAAAACGTATATTTATTTCTGGCCTGGGATTCACCGGCGAATGCAGCTGCTAAGTTGTCTGTGGTTTTACTCATTGTGTTGCTCCTTTGGTTTTGTTTTTTAGATAGCTTCAAAGTAAAAAAATGATGTTAGGAGGAAGTTTTTCCCGAACTGCGGCAGTGTTCACAAATACCTTTGAGGACAACCCGGCTGTTGAGAACCGTAAAGCGTTGCCGAATATCATCAGGTATTTCCAGATTATTGTATTGATCGTTATGAAAATCGATTATTTTTCCGCATGAAACACAGTGGAGGTGATGATGATTTGAGATGTTGGGATCGAATCGTTTGGCACCACCATATACTTCAACCAGGTCAACAAGCCCGATTTCCGCAAGTGTCAACATCGTGCGGCTCACGGTATCATAGGAAATATTGGGAAACTCCCTTTTGATTGTATTGAACATGACGTCCACTGTCGGATGCTCTTTGGATTTGAGAAGTCCCTGATAAATGGCCGTACGCTGGGGCGTCACTTTGAGATTGTGCGTTTTAAACTTTGCAAAAAAATTTTGCAAAAGTGGATCTTTTAATTTTTCTTGCATATTACTCTTAAATAAGCTTAGCTCTTATTTGTCAATAAAAATCTATTAAAAACAATGAAAAGGGGCTTCGGTTTGAAGCCCCTTTTTATTAATTCCAAATTAAGCTGAGACATTTAATTGCTTTACGCTGCATCCATCGCCCGCCGATCGGCCATATCAACAAGTGTGCGCTCTCTGGCTTTGTCGATGCCCAGTGCTTTGCGTTTCTTGTCGATATGCGCAATCATCAGGCGCGCCATTTCATGGGGATCGGTGGCAAATCCCCATTTGCCCAGACCCTGTTCCTCAAGTTCTTCAAAAAGGTGTTTGTAAAATTTAGTACCTTCAACAATGGGGAAGGATACGCCAAATATCGTATATACACCGGAAGCGACAAAATACTGCCCGATGCAGATGGCTTTTTCACTCATATATTCCGGCGCGCATCCGGCTGCCGGCAGATCGGCGATGCTGTCCCCCAGACCGCCGGTTTTAACCATTTCAGATGCTGCAATCAAAATCCGGCTGTTGTCTACGCAGGCACCCATGCCTAAAACCGGCGGCATGCCGACGGTTTCACACACTTCCTTTAAACCGTCTCCGGCCAGGTGGGCTGCTTCGGGGGTCATCAGGCCGGCTTTGGCCAGTGCAATCTGCGAACACCCGGTCTGAAGCACCAGAACGTCACTTTTGATCAGGTCCTTGACCAGCTCTACATGCAGCCAGTCCTGTTTTACGCGGGGATTGGTGCATCCAACCACCCCGGCCACCCCCCGAATGCGGCCGTTTATAATATTGTCATTCAGCGGGGTGTATGAGGCGCGGAAACTTCCGCCGAGCATGTAATTGATGTACTCGTGGGAAAACCCGTGCACGCCCGTATTGACAATTTGAGGAATTTCAATCGGCATGTTACGGTTTTTAAAACGGCCGATGGCCTGGATAACAATCTCATCGGTGCATTCTTTAGGTTTGTGATCATTAAATTCAACGTGCAGGGCGCCTTCGATGTGGCAGCGCGGATTGGTTGTGATCAGCTTGGTACCGTAGCAGTCGGCAACTTTAACCAGGCCCTGCTTGATACACTGTACATCCACGCCCATGGCGTCGACCGCGCCGGTCACCAAAACCGCTTCGGTGGACATAAAGTTGCCGGCATGGGGAATGCCGTGACGCACAAACATTTCCAAACCGGAGCAGCACATTCCCACCAGGTTGATCCCTTTGGCACCGGCGTCTTTTGCGGCCTGGATCAGGGTTGGTTCATTAACCGATTCTACGATGGACTCGAACAGATTGGGTTCATGTCCATGGATAATGATATTGACCTGGTCTTCCTTTAAGACCCCCATATTCACTTCGACGGCCAACGGTGATGCACTACCGAATAGAATGTCGGATTTCTCAGTGGCCACCATGGAACCGCCCCACCCGTCAGCCCGCGCGGTGC
>JAJRVC010000015.1 GCA_024277475.1 Deltaproteobacteria bacterium | reverse complement strand
TCTCCATCCGGGATGCAGATATCGCCGCCGAAACCATGGGGGTTAATCTGACCTACTATAAAACTCTGGCCTTTGCCGTCAGCGCATTTTATGCCGGTGTCGGCGGCGGTCTTTACGCCTTTGTGCTGCGCTTTATCGAACCCGAACTTTTCAACATGTTCATGTCGATCATGTTCCTGGTCATGGCGGTGGTCGGTGGTCTGGGATCCATGATGGGACCTGTTGCCGGGGCCTGCCTGCTCGGATTTCTCGACCTGCAGCTCAGAAATATTCTCGAAATACCCTACATCGGGCAGTGGATAAAAGCCCTGTCGGAGAGCTATTTTACTATGACCGGGATATCCAACATCCAGTTGATCATCTTCGGTCTGATCCTGGTTTTAATCATGATATTCGAGCCTCTTGGGATATTCGGGATATGGATACGCGCCAAAAAATACTGGAAGACGTGGCCGTTTTGATATAGATGCTCGATGCTGGCTGGATCTCCGATGCTTGATGTTGGATGCTGGTGCAGAATATTGAAAGCTGTAAAGATTCAGAGTTTTAAAAGATTAGGCTTCGAGGCACAGGGTTAAAGCAAGTTGAAATATGTTATCTGTTATCTGCCTTCTGACATCTGTTATCTGATTTTTTCAGGACAAATGAACCCAGGATGGAACTATGACTGATTTTCTGCAGATGATTCTCAGCGGTATTGCCGTCGGCAGTTCCTACGCCTTGATGGGACTTGGCATGGTATTGATCTACAAGGCCTCGGAGGTGCCCAACTTTATGCAGGGGGAGATGGCCCTGCTGCCGGTTTTCGTCGCCTTCATGCTGCTTTCCACTTATGGCGTCCCCTACTACATCGCCTTTCCCGCCACCCTGGTCTTTGCCCTGGTTCTGGGATGCATGCTTGAATTTGTTATTCTGCGACGGGCCAAAGAGCCCAACATCCTGGGGCTGATTATCATCACCATCGGCATGGAGATGATGCTTCTCGGTTTTGTCTCCTGGAAATTCGGTGCGGACCAGCGTGCCATGCCATTTCCGATTTCCAGCTACGATAGTATCATCATCGGGGATATTTTCATCAGCACCCTGGACATGCTTACCCTGGTGGTGGCCCTGGTCATCATGGTGGCCCTGTTTCTTTTCTTTCGCTTTTCCAAAATGGGGGTAGCCATGAAAGCCACCCAGCAGAATGAAACCGCCGCCGCCCTGATGGGCATCAAGACCAAGCGGATCCGCATGGTCACCTGGGGTATTTCGTCCATGGTGGGCAGTGTGGCGGGGCTGCTCATCGCCCCTGTGCTGGTGGAGCCCTATATGATGTGGGACCCCATGCTAAAAGGATTTGCCGGTGCTGTTGTCGGCGGCATGACATCGTTGCCCGGGGCAGTTTTCGGCGCTTACATTATCGGCATCGTCGAGCATCTTTTCGGCGGGTATGTATCCATCGAATTCAAATCGGTGGTCGCCTTTGCAATCATCGTGCTGGTGCTCTGCATCAAGCCCAGCGGGCTGTTCGCCAGACATTATGTAAAGAAGGTATAGCATCGGTTGAGCGGTTCAGGGTTCAACGTTCAGGGTTAAAAAACTATCAAGTGGTTGTAGCCTTTGGACCCTGAACCTGGAATCGAACAGTTTAGATATAATAAACAGTGTTTGGTAATTGGTGTTCAGTTTTTCGTCTTGATGGTTGAGCTGCATACCAAACACAAAACTTTAACCAAATAAGGAGGATAAGCATGAAGAAGTATCTTTTGTGTGTTTTGGCAGTCATGACGGTTGCAGTGTTCGGCCTGACCTTTAACGCAGCAGCGGAAGAAGGTGTTACCGACACCGAAATCCATATCGGTCAATGGGGTCCGCAGACAGGCCCGGCCGCCCCCTGGGGCGCAGTAGCGCGGGGCACCGACGCATATTTCAAAATGATCAATGCCGAAGGCGGTATTCACGGCAGGAAATTGATTCATCACTATTTCGATGATGCTTACAATCCCGCAAAAACCAAAGCCGGCGTCAAGCAGCTCCAGGAAGAAATCGGCATGTTTGCCTGGGTTTCGGGTGTGGGAACGGCGCCCGGACTGGCGGTAAAAGACTACCTCATGGAAAGAAAGATCCCCTGGATAGGGCCTTCGGCCGGTTCCAGACACTGGATACAACCGCCCAACAAATACCTGTTCAATACCTACCCGCTTTACCTGGGCGACGCCCAGCTGCTCTGCAAGTATGCGGTTGAAACCCTGGGCTTCAAACGGATCGCCATTGCCTACCAGAATGACGACTACGGCAAACAGGGATTGGAAGGAGCCCAGAAACAACTGGCTAAATCAGGCCTCAAGCTCGTCGCAGAAATTCCCGTAAATGTTGCCGACACAGACATGAAACCGCATATCATGAAATTTCGTAAGGCCAAAGCCGAAGCGGTGCTGCTGTTCGTCGGGCCGGGGCATGTTGCCCGCCTGCAGGGCACCGGCAAGGCCATGCAGTTTAATCCCCAGTGGATGACCACGACCACCTGTGGTGATCATCCCCTGATGATGGCCATTACCAAAGGGCTGTATGCAGGGACTATTTCGGCCAGTTTTGGTATGATGGATCCCACTAAAATAGGCATCGGCAACAAGGAAGATCTCATGAACCCGTCGCTTCCTTTGCTGGCAAAATATAAAAAAGATGCCTATGAAAAATTTGCCGCCAAGGAAGAACGCTGGGGTATGACCTTTGCAGCCGGTATCGGCTACGTGGAGCCCTTTGTCGAAGCGCTCAGACGTGTCGGCCCGGATCTCACCCGTGAAAAACTCGTGGCTGAGATGGAAAAAATCCAAGATTTTCACGGCATCATGGGAACTGTCAGCTTCAAGCCCTTTGACCCCAAAGACCCGCTATGCAGAATAGGACAGCAGGAAATTTTTCTCAACCGTGCCGAAGCAGACGGCACATCCACCATCTTAACCGATTGGTACACGACTGAATTCATCCCGATGGAAAAGTAGGTGGAAAAAGTCAACCTTGAGGTTGGAGAACAGGTTTTTCTCCAACCTCCGTTTTTTTTATTCAGGAACGGGCAGGAAAATCAGCCAATGGCTTTTTTTGAAGTAAGAGATCTGTCGATCCGGTTTGGCGGCCTAAAAGCCCTGGACGGCATATCGTTTGAAATAAAAAAAGGCGAGGTCTACGCCATTATCGGCCCCAACGGGGCCGGGAAAACCACGCTTTTCAACTGCATCAACGCTATCTACCAGCCCAGTTCCGGAAAGATCCTCTTCAAGGGCCGGGATCTCAGGGGTAAAAAGCCGGACAAGGTGGCCCGGGCAGGCATTGCCCGGACCTTTCAGAACATCGAGCTCTTCAATAATATGAACACCATGGAAAACATCATGCTGGGCCGACACCTCTACATGAAGACCGGTCTTTTTCGCGGTGGCTTTTTGTGGGGCCGAAACTCCTTTGCCGGCAAAGAAGAGGCCTTGCACCGCAAAAAGGTGGAGGAGATTATTGACTTTCTGGACCTGCAGTCCGCCCGTGACAAACTGGTGGGGGGACTGCCTTACGGCACCCAGAAACAGATTGAGCTAGGCCGGGCCCTAGCCCTGGAACCCGAGCTTCTGCTGCTGGATGAGCCCTGTGCCGGGATGAATTCCGAGGAAAAACAGGACATGATATTCTGGGTCAAAGATATCCAGGATGAGCTGGGTATCACCATCCTGTTGATCGAACACGACATGAATATGGTTATGGATATTTCCGATCGTATCCTGGCCCTGAATTTCGGGCGGCCCATCACCGAAGGAAAACCCGAAGACGTTCAGAAGCATCCGGAAGTTTTAAAAGCCTACTTAGGAGAAGAGGAAGTCGAATGCGGAAGTGGAAGAACGGAAGGGGGAAGTAGTTGAATTCGGAAGCGGGAGAACAGAATGCGGAAACGGAAGTGGGAATTGGGAAGGCGGAAAATAAGGCTAAAAGCATAGAGCGGAAGGCAAAGAAAAGCTGAAAGCTCAAAGAAGAACGAATCAACCAATCAACCAAATAATTAGCTCATGGCCGCGTTACTTGAAATAAAAAATATCGAAACCTATTACGACCTGATTTACGCTATCCGGGGGGCTTCTCTGACCGTCGAGGAGGGTAGCATAACGTCCATCCTGGGTAACAATGGCGCCGGCAAATCCACTATTTTGAAAACGGTCATGGGGCTTATCGAAGACCAGCCGGACAAGGGAACCATCGAGTTTATGGGCAAACGTATCGACGGTCTGGACACCGACAAGATCGTACGTATGGGCATCACCCTGGTCCCCGAAGGGCGCGAGGTATTCGAGGAACTCACCATCAGGGAAAATCTCCTTATGGGTGCCTACACCCGCAATGACAAAAAAGGCATCGCGGATGATTTTGACCGGGTTTTCAGCTACTTCCCCATTCTGAAAGAGCGGGTGAACCAGTGGGCCGGCACCCTGTCCGGCGGCGAACAGCAAATGCTGGCTATCGGCCGGGCCATGATGAGCCGGCCCAGGCTCTTGTTCCTGGACGAACCCTCCCTGGGGCTCTCTCCGCTGCTGGTCAAGGAGATTTTCGAAATTATCAGGACCATCAACGCCGAGGGTGTCACCATTCTGCTCGTAGAACAGAATGCCAAAATGGCTCTGGGTGTCTCCCGGACCGGTTTGATTCTGGAAAACGGACGCTTTGTCATGAAAGGCAAATCCTGCGACCTGATGGAGGACAAGGACGTCAAGGAATTTTACATGGGCGTTAAATCGGAAGCTTCCGCCAAGGGTTATCAGCGCTGGAAACGCAAGAAAGCGTGGCGATAAAACTGGTTTTTTTCATAACCGGTTTTTGTTTGGCCGCAATAAGGCACAAAAAACACAAAAATAAAATTTCACACTTAATGATTTCGATAGGTTCTGATAGCGAAATTCGAGAATTTTGACTTTTTACAAGATTGTCAGTTCTATATTTAAATCCATCTGAAAAAAATTTATAGAAACTTGGAGCGATGTCAAATAACTACACAGAAACGGTACCCGGTAAATTCAAAGAGGCGGTAGCCCGCTGGGGCGACCGGGTGGCCATGCGTAAAAAAGAGTTCGGCCTCTGGCACGACATTACCTGGAATGATTACGACAAGAAAGTATCCCATGTTGCCTGCGCCCTGATGTCACTGGGACTTCAAAAAGGCGACTGCGCATCCATCATCGGCGACAATTGTCCGGAATGGGTCTACGCCGATATAGCCATACAGTGCTGTGGTGCCGCAACAGCAGGGGTTTACGCCACCAATGCCTGGCAGCAGGTGGAATATGTGGTGACCAATTCGGATTCCAAATTTTTATTTGTAGAAAACGAAGAGCAGCTTGACAAGTGGCTCCATTTCCGAGACAGAGCCTCCATACTGGAAAAGATCATTGTCTGGGACACTAAGGGTCTACGCCAGTTCAAAGACTCCCTGGTCATGACCTTTGACCAGCTACTCGAACTGGGAGCCAGGGAGGAGCAGAAAAACCCCGGCATGTTGGACCAAAGGATCCAAGAAATTGAGCCCGAAGACCTATCCGTCCTGATCTACACATCGGGAACCACCGGACCGCCCAAAGGTGCCATGCTGACCCACAGAAACTGCGTCTGGATGGGCAAGGCCCTCACCTCCAACAACCCCATGTATGACGACGACGCAATCATGTCGTTTTTACCCCTATGTCACATTTTCGAGCAGCTGTTTACGGTCCTGGCCCACTTTGATGTCGGGCACATCGTCAACTTTATCGAAAGCCTGGATACCATCACGGACAACATGGTAGAGATCTCCCCCACAGTGGCCCATGCCGTACCGCGGATCTGGGAGAAATACTATTCCGCTATCCTGATTCGCATGGCCGATGCAACCTGGTTCAAACGTCTTGTCTTCAACTATGCCATGAGCGTCGGCAAGAAACGGGCCGGTCTGACGATGGCGTTTAAACCAATACCTGCCACACTCGAATTGCAGTACAAACTGGCTCACTTTGCCGTGTTTCGCAAACTGAAAGAGCGTCTGGGATTCGACCGTATACGTGTGGCCTATTCCGGGGCTGCACCCATTGCTCCGGAAATCCTGCTCTTTTTCCATTCCATCGGCGTCAACCTGGTGGAGGGCTACGGGCAGACCGAGGGTACCGGCGTCACCACCACATCCAAAATAGGCCAAGTGAAATTGGGAACCGTGGGCGTCCCCTTGGAAGGGGTGCAGATCAAAATCGCCGATGACGGTGAAATTCTGGTCAAATCGCCGGGTGTTTTTAAAGGGTATTTCAAAAATCCGAAAGCGA
>JAJRVC010000167.1 GCA_024277475.1 Deltaproteobacteria bacterium | reverse complement strand
CACGATGCAGCCGTCAAATCGAAAGACGTCATAGAGCACCCGACGCGAACAGGCTGCAATCACCAAGGTGTTGACGCCTTCCTCGGAAATATCTTTTTTGAGAAGTTCAACCCCTTCTTTGCCGCACAAAATTGGGCAGGTTTTTACGGCAAGCCCTTCTTCCTTGGGCACATTGCATAGCTTTTCGATATCCAACGACTCGCCGAGCCCGCAACCTTCGCAGATATACACACCATATTTTTTATCCATGGATAACCTCCTACCTGTTCACCAGAGTTTGAATCGCCTTTAAGGCCATACCGGTTGCATTTTGATTGGATGAAACCACATCGGCCGGTTTATTGGCGCAACCAGCTGCAAACATTCCGCCGGTTTCGAAATCATTGATGATAAAACCGTCATCGTTATAAGTTAAATCCGCCGGAAGTTTTGTTGTGGCGGTTGTGGGCTGCATCCCGGTAGCCAGAACAACCATTTCCACTGTCTGGTGGATTTTCTCGCCTGTCACGGCATTTTCGGCAACCACGGAGATGTTTTTGCTCGCGGGATCTTCACTGACCTCAGCCACCTTTCCTTTGATTAAAAAGATGTTTTCATCCTTTTTGATTTGCTCGTAAAACCGTTCGTAGCGTAATCCCGGCGTCCTGAGGTCGATATAAAACACATATATTTTGGCTTCGGGGTAACGTTCACGAACATAAGTGGCCTGCTTTAAGGACGCCATACAGCAAATGTATGAGCAATAAGGCAGATGATTTTCATCCCTGGATCCGGCACACTGAACGAAAGCAATACTTTCAGGTTCCTGACCATCTGAGGGACGTACAATTTTTCCTCTGGTCGGTCCGTTGGGAGACGCCAGTCGCTCCATCATCATATTGGTAATGATGTTTGGGTATTGACCGAAGCCGAGGTTGTCGATTTTGGTTGCATCATAGGGCTCCCAGCCGGTGGCCCACACAATGGAACCTACGTTAAAGTTCAGCGTTTTGGCTTCCATCTCAAGATCCACCGCATCATATTTGCAGGCGTCTTTACACCGCTGCGCATCGTCACTGCCGATAATTTCCGGTGAAATCACAAAACGCGCCGGAAATGCCATTTCAAACGGCAGATAGGCACCTTTGATTTTTTTCATGCCGAAGTCAAATTCACTGTCAATCTCGGTCCGGCCTGCCTCGGCGCAATCTCCGCAACAGGTGCAGTTTTCATTTACATATCTGGGAGCGACTTTGATGGTCACATCGTAATTACCGGGGGTACCGTCAACCTTTTCAACTTTCGCCAGGGTTAAGACTTTAATTCTTGGATTATCCTTGATGCGCCTGAAATTGATCTCAAGCCCGCAGGTCGGAGGACATAATTTGGGAAAATATTGATTGAGCTGAGCTACCCGTCCGCCCAGAAAAGGATTTTTTTCCACCAGGAAAACTTCGTACCCCACTTCGGCGGCTTCCAGGGCCGTGGTCAAGCCACTGATACCTCCGCCAACGACTAAAATGCTTCCACTAACAGGGGCTGCTTTTTCTTCTGTCATGCTATCCCTCCGTGCAGTTAAATTATCAGGCTATGGGTGATTGGTAAAGGGTGATGGGTGTCCGGAAAACAAACTGAAATCTCATATGAAACTACACAGTGTTGGAACAGCGAACCGCAGAATATCGAATATTGAATGTCGAAGGAAGGAAACGCTTCGCTAAATCTTTAATAAAATTGACAGAATACATTATTCGATGTTGGACGTTTGCGTGTTCGATGTTCGACATTCATTTTCTTAGTTAGCCCGTCATATGAAAATAGCAAAGACCAAAGTTTCTTCTACGATCAGACTGACCGTTTCGAGGGCAGCGGCTGGGTTGAAACCGGTCCCCCAAGACATCCATGACCCATTACCTATTACCCATAACCTATTACCTATTACCTATTATTATTAACAAAAACCTCCAGGTGTCAAAAGACACCTGGAGGCAGTATTTCATCGACAATAAATCATAGTCGAATTTCCGTTAATCTTTGAATATCTTGATATAATCTTTCTTGAAGATATCCCATTTCTGCTCTTTAGGATCATATTTGGAGTTAACAAAGCAGAACCAGTTCTCATCATCCTGCCCCGGATAATCGGCCTGATAGTAAAAGCCGGGGTAGCGGGTCTCTTTGCGGAACTGGATATGGCGCAGGTGCGCTTCAAGTGTCCAGATGCGATGCTGGATCTCCCAGGCCCTCATCAATTCGTGCAGATCACCGGCGGCCAGTTTTTCGTTATCTTCCCGCATGGTTTGCAGCAGGTCCATAACGATCTCCAGGTTCTTGGTGGTAGTCTGATAGAAAGTGGCCGTTCCGGCACCGTATTCATGGCCGGCTTTCATCATGCGATACATCATGCCATTGGGTTTGATGTAGTTGGGATTGATATCTTCGGCGGTGGTGTATTCGCAATTATCCAGATAGGTACGGACCGGCTTGTAAACGATGTCAACAAGCTCCTCGGTACTCTGTGCGATGGCGGGCGAATAGTCGGCATGGTCTTTGGCATATCGGACCTGCTGCTTGGCGACCAGTCGTCCTTCGGCATGTGAACCGGAAGAAAACTTATGGCCGGAGCAGCCCACACCGTCACCGGCGGTAAACAGGCCGTTGACCGTGGTCATGCGGTTGTAGATCTTGCCGTTGTCGGCCTTGATCTTGTAAGCATCCGGGATCCAGTCCAGATCCGGACCGGAGGTCCACAGGCCGCAACAGCCGGAGTGCGATCCGAGCAGGTAAGGTTCCGTCGGCATAACCTCGGAATTTTTCTTTTCAGGCTCGGTGTTTGTTGCACACCACAGGTTGGCCTGACCGCAGGTCATATCCAGAAAATCTTCCCAAGCTTCGGATTCAAGATGTTTAAGCTCTTTTTTGTCCATGGTCTTGCCAAGTTCTGCCAGGGCGGTGACCGTATCCATCATAATCGGTCCGCGGCCTTCCTTCATCTCAAAAAGCATCAGGTGGTTTCGCAGACAGGTCGGGGTGATGGCAGCGGTGCCATAAGGAGCATATCTTTCCAACTCGGCCTTGGCTGCATCTCCACCTGCAAAAGCCTCGCCCAAACCGTTGAGGGTTTTGGCTTTGAACAGCAGAAACCATGCACCCACTGGACCGTAACCGTCTTTAAAACGAGCCGGGGTGAAACGATTTTCCATCATGGACAACTCGGCACCGACTTTCATGCACAGGGTATACGTGGAGCCTGAGTTCCATACCGGATACCAGGCACGGCCTTTGCCTTCACCCACGCTTCGCGGCTGATAAATATTTACCGCACCGCCGCAGGCTACCATCATGGTCTTGCATTTGATGATATACACCTTGTTTTCACGCACGGAAAAACCGACCGCGCCGGCAATCTGGTTTTCCTTGTTGGCGTCCAGCAGCAGTTCAACGATAAAAACCCTTTCCAAAACGTTTTCTTCGCCGATGGCCAGTTTGGCGGCTTCGGCAACGATTCGTTTGTAGGATTCACCGTTGATCATAATCTGCCATTTGCCGGTACGCACCGGTTTGGCGCCTGACTTCAACGTCCCCATTTTCTGGCCTTTTTTGCCGTCCAGGGTTTTTCCCTCTTCAGATTTCTTCCAGATCGGCAGACCCCACTCCTCAAACAGGTGTACGGAATCATCCACGTGGCAGCCTAGACTGTAAATAAGATCTTCGCGGACAATACCCATCAAATCGTTACGAACCATGCGCACATAATCCTCAACGCTGTTTTCTCCGACATAGGTATTAATCGCAGAAAGACCCTGAGCAACCGCGCCGCTTCTTTCCAGCGCAGCCTTGTCCACCAGCAAAACACTCTGGTCGTCGGACGCCCACTTTTTAACCTCAAACGCAGCGCCGCAGGCAGCCATACCGCCACCCACGATCAGAATGTCAACTTCCCGCTCCTCGACTTCCGGGTCCCTGACAGCCTTGAGTTCACCCAAAGGTTTATTTGGTAATGCCATATTACTTCCTCCTTGAATCTCTGTTTAAATAGTAAATTGTTGTCATGAGTATTTTTGCTATCTGACCTGTAACCTTAAGCCAATTCTCCGGCACCGGGCTGACATAATTCTTTGCCGTCTGCCTCTTCCGTTGATAGCAGCGGGCTTTCCAGGTCTTGACCCTTTAAGTCTAAATAAGCATTGGCCTGTCCTTCGGGGGTGGTCCGAATGGGGAACTTAAAACGCTTGATGAGGCCGTTTCGAAACTTGCAGGTCCACATGACATCTTCGGTACCGAGCATCGGCATTACACTGCTTCCAAGGGGAACGAAGTCCGCATAGCCTCTGACTTCGATGGCTTGGGTCGGGCAAATCTTAACGCAGGAAAAACATTCCCAGCACTGATCGGGTTCCTGGTTGTAAGCCTTCATCTCGTTGGGCTCCAGAACCATCAGGTCGTTGGGACAAATGTACATACAGGCAGTTTTATCCCCGCCTTTACAGCCGTCGCATTTTTCAGTTATTACGAAACTTGGCATTTATGTTACCTCCTAATTTTGTTTGCTAACATTTTGTTTCTTTTGACTCATCATTTAATGACCCTAAAAAAGTTCCTTCGTTTATTTGCACCTCCCTTCATTGTGTTGACCCAAAGATGAACGCTTTGGATCCTTGTGATTTCATATATGGGTTTTTTTACAACAAACCGGAACCCCTCCGGTTAAATTCTTATGCAAACAGGCAATTAAACATAGATCCGAGGACAAGCGAAATCCCCTATAAAATCAATAGGATACATTATGTATAAGACTGCGAGGATATCATTCAATATTTGGCTTGTCAAGTACTTTTAACCAAACAAAATGACAAAAACCACTGTTTTTAGATCTTGGTTACGCATCTTACAATATCTGGATAATGAGACGAGTGCTACCCCCATCTGTAGTATAAAATCGGAATTCTTACCCATTTTGCGCATGCGGTCCTTGATACAGAATTGAAGATGGGATAAAAGTCAAGTGGAGAATTGTTTATTGATTATTTGGGGATGTCACTTCGCTCCTTCGATTATAGGTTTCAGTGTTCAATATTTATTTTCCCTGATACCTGACACCCTAAGCTTCCGACAGCATGTTGTCAGAAAAACCCCAAGAGGGGCCTATTATGGAAATAAATTTAACACCGATAACATTCAAAGATTCGTTCCGCTTTTCATGTTCACCGGATGTGCCTTGCTTTAACGAGTGCTGCAGAGATTTGAACCAATTTTTAACATCCTATGATATCCTGCGTTTAAAAAGCCACCTCGAAATGTCATCCGGGGAATTCCTGCGACAGTACACCTCCCAACACATCGGTCCTGAATCAGGACTGCCCATCGTAACCCTGAAACCATGCGATCCCCATAAATTAATCTGCCCGTTTGTTACGGACACAGGATGCCGGGTCTATGAAAATCGACCGTCATCATGCCGCACTTATCCATTAATGCGGGCCGTATCCCGCCTGAGACCGACCGGTGAGATGACCGAACAGTTCTTGGTGTTAAAGGAATCGCACTGCCTTGGCTTTAAAGAAGACAAAACACGGACCTTGCGGCAATGGGTTGATGAACAGGGAGTCGCCGTCTATAATGAAAACAATGACAAGCTCATGCAGATTATCAGCCTGAAAAACCGATTGATCCCGGGGCCGCTGGACCCTGAATCCAGGCAACTGTTTCAGATCGCGCTTTATGATCTGGATACTTTCAAATCGCAAATTCAAAATAACGGACTATTGGATAATTTTCATATAAATCCCGCAATGATGGATGCAGCTTTGAAAAACGACGTCGCCTTGATGGATCTCGGTATCAAATGGATTAAGTATATGCTTTTCGATCAAATTTGAAGGGGTTAGTTCTGCTGATGTTTGCTTAACGGGTTTTGGAATTTTGGATTTTAAGTTAGTCTATTTTTTAGGTGTTGGAAGGTACTACTATGGAACTAAACGGCAAAGTGGCGCTCGTTCTGGGCGCCATAAAAGGAATCGGCAAAGGAATCGGTCTTACCCTGGCAGCGCAGGGGGTAAAGGTTGCCCTGAATTATTTTGACTGGGAAGAAGAACTTGAAGATCTGAAGAAAGATTTCCGCAATGCCGGCGGGCAACACCTGATTATTCAAACCGACCTGCTTGCGGTTGATAAAATATCAGGACTGATCCGTCAGGTCGTCGATCATTATGGCAGGCTTGACATCCTCATCAACAACATTGAACGCGGAGGATGGCCGGCAGTCCACGGCCCCTATGTTCCCCAACAGTGGGATCTTGAGATACAGACCACGTTGCGTGCCAAACGCTGGGTCTTTGATTGTGCCCTGCCCCACCTGCAAGCCTCCGGTGATGCGGTGGTCATCAATTTTTCCTCGATTGCCGCCATCGTCGGTCGCAGTGGCCCAGCCGGCATGATTTTCAACGAGGGCTATGCAGCGGCCAACCGCGGGGTCTCCTTGTTGACCGAAACCTGGGCCCGCATAGGCGCCCCCTGTGTGCGGGTAAACGAAATCATGCTGGGCCTTATTGCAACCCGTCACGCCGAAAAAACCCGGGGCTGGGGCCTGCTGAGCGAAACCTGCAAAAAAGCCCTCATTGATCACACCCTGCTGCAACGCACCGGCACGGTGGACGATGTCGTCAAAACCGTCCTCTACATTATCAAAGATGCACCTTTTATGACCGGTACCGTGCTACGGCTGGATGGCGGATATGTGTTGGGAGGTGAGAAAGTCGGGGAGATGCCGCAAGGTGTCGTTTAGCTTAATGGGTGAGGTGGGTAGCTGCATATGGCTGTCCGTTGTCTGTTGATTGTAGTTTGTAGTTTGCTAAAAGTTGATGGACTCGTAAAAAGTCCGAATTAATTCATGAATACCTTGACAGGAATCTGTTGACCGGTGACTGGGAGTGTGTCAACAAAAGTAATCCCGTTTCCCAACAACAAACCACGCACGGGGCATGACTATAGAAGATACAAATTCCACAATTCCGATGAATCCGCAAAAAACTACCGTAATCTAATTTGCTTACTTTTCAGGCCCCAAACAAAAACTTTCACCCATTCAAAACCAAATTTCAACAATTGGACATCATCCATCTGCAGTTTCTTGAGAATCGCAGATTTTATCTTGTACCGTCTTAAGAAGCTGCTTTGAAACACAAAGTCCCGGAATCGGTCGATGTTATAAGTCGCCATAAAAGCAATCTTTGCCTTAGGGCCTTCAGGGCCTTCAAATCCCCAGGGATCATTTTGAAACAGCCGCTTTAGGCCCGCCCACCGAATCGTCATTTGGTGGTACCGTTCAACTTCCTGATCCCGGGCCCATTCAGCTAGGGTCCATTCTTTTTTTTCGTACTGTCCGTGACAAAAATCCGGCGGTCTGAAAAAATGAACGAGCTTTTCCTTTTTTCGGCCGGTATCATACAGCATTCCCTGCTCAATGGGAAATGTTCTGCAGGTATCCGGCCGGTCCGGATAAACGCTGCAGCCGAATTCGATCAAAAACGGGCAGGTTTTTTCCGGATTTTCGGCCATGCGCAAAAGCACATCCGGAAAAAAATTGGAGGGTCGCAAGACGATATCTACAAATCGATCCAGAAATTCATCTGAAGAAAGGTCTAAAGATTGTTTTAACCGTAGGACATCATAAGGATACAAAAAAAGGTTCAAATTGCGGCAGCACCGGTTAAAACATTCGACCTCCGGATAACAGCGGAAACAAAAAGTGTCGTTTTCCTTGATCCGTATCCCGGGTAATTTGTCAATATCTTCAATTTCAATGGGTTTCATGGCTTATTTTGTGAGCCAATCTATTTTCACAAACTTTTCTATATTCTTAAATTCAGGGTCGCCGGTCAGGATGACGGCATTTTCTCGTTGGGCTGTGGCGACCGCAAAGCAATCTGCAAAACAAAGCGCATGCCGCGCTTGTATTTTTGATGCAGAAATAACAGCATTAAAATCATTTGAAATCATCGAGATGGGTAACCCTGCCAGCACGGTGTCCAGAAAATATTCGGCCTGCTCATAACCGCGTTTTCGATAGAGAATGTAATAGGTTTCACCGACATTCAATTCATTCATCAAAACAGAGAGGCTGGATTTCTGAGCAGTTGCCAAAACATTGCGTACTTTCTCAAAGCCATCTTCCTTATTTAAATAGGCTAATAACGCATAGCTATCCAACAACCTTTTTCTCTTCACGATGTTTATCCTTTTCCCGGTGCTCGGTTAAAGCCTTGGTGAGTGAAGATTTCTCTTTGAAAATTCCGCAAAAAGCCGCCACCGGATCGTCCGGCAGCGGCGTGAGGAGGACCCGATCTCCTTCAGCCTTAACGGACAGCCTTTTCCCCGCGACAATATTCAGCTGCTTTCTAATTTCTTTCGGGATAACGATTTGACCTCTGCTCGACGCAGTTACAACTTGCATCATACACCTCTTTCCTGTGTAAGCGGCATCAAATTGAATTCAGCATTCATAAATCAGATTTTATTGAATTAAAAATAACATCATAATAAAATTTTGTCAATCATTCTTAAAAATATTTTACATTTTTTAATATAACTTATTTATTTTTATAAGTAAGACGAATATCGAGGCGACTTGGCAGGTGGCCAATGGAAAATAGAGTCTGAATTTTCAACCACGGCGAAAAAATATTAATCTTGACAACAAAACCCGCTTCAGTTATCCGAAAGGATATTGTTGTCGTGATTATTAAAAACATGTTTTGCAGAGATTTGGCGCAAAGCGAGTAATTCGGACAATTTTAAAAAATTCTACGATAGAGGCAGTATCATGACGGAGAAAATCGATCTTCCCAATGTTTCCATGACCAACACCAAGAAAGAGCTACTGGAGGCCTATGAAGAGGCCAAAGAGCACTTCGAGAGTCTGAGCAAAGATTTGTTGGATGCCGAAAAAGCCCGTAAGCGGCTGGAAAAAAAAGTGGCCACGGCTACGGCCGATGCACAGGCAGCGCAGGACCCCTTGAAGCGTCTCCATGATCTGCGCGGGACCCTTAGCCGTGAACTGACCGAACTGGCAGAACGTTTCGAGACCGAACTGGAGACGTACCGAAAAATCCAGTCCGCTATCGAAACTAAAAACGAGGAGCTCAACACCATTTACGAGGTGGAAACCGCCGCCTCTGACCTTGCCGCTCTGATCGACGCCCAGCGGGTGAAGAAAGAGCAGTTCGAGCGGGAGATGCAGGACCAAAAGGGGACGTTCGAATCAGAGATGGAGGAAAAACGCACCCAGTGGCAGCGTGAAAAGGCTGATCGGGATCGACGTGCCAAGGAGCAGGCTGAAGCGATCGACAAGCAGCGCCAAAGGGAGAAGGAAGAGTATGAGTATACCTTTGCACGGGATAAGGCGCAGCGTAAAAATACATTGGAAGATGAGTTACAGACCCTTGAAAAGGAGCTCACCGCAAAGCGAAGCGAATTCGAAATCGAATCTCAAAACCGAACGGCCGCACTTGACACCAGGGAAGAAGCTGTTAGAGTCCGCGAAAAGGATATGGAGACCCTGCAAAAAGAGGTGGAAAGCTTCCCCAAACGCAACGAAGCCGCCGTTCAGAAGGCGGTGGCCGATGCCACGGAGAGACTTACGAGCAATTTTAAGAGTGACAAAGCGCTCATGGAAGCCAGATTCGAGGGCGAAAGAAACGTTCTTATGGAAAAAATCGAGGCGCTTGAGAAGATGGTCGCTTCACAGGCGGCACAAATCAGCGATTTGGCCAAAAAGAATGAGCTGGCCTACGAAAAGGTTCAGGATATCGCCAACCGTGCCGTCACCTCTGCCAGGAGAGATACGTATCCGGCCCCCATTCACCAGTCCAACATTCCGGAGCGTGACGACAGCCAGGCCCGACAATAAAAAACGGGGGGGTCGTCATTCTTGATAAGAAGTCAAAAATGAAGACGCAACCCCTCCGTTTTTTCTCTGTCTTCTGTCCTCTGACTTCCGTCATCTGGCAATTACTATTTCCGCGATGGTCATCTTAACCCTGCCCGATAGACCGACTGCCTGTTTTAATTCACTTTCCAGCTTTGCCATTTCAAAATAAAACGGCGTTCGATCGAATTTGCGATAGCTCTTATCCGAACACAAAAGATCAAATCTCCCGCAACCCGGTCCACGGATGGCCATTTGCCCCGGTTTTCGAAGCTCGTGGGAAATCCCATGAAGGCGGCAAATCATGGGGCGGTACGTGTACAGAATGCAAAGGCCATCTGAATTGAGTGGGCACATCAGTCTCACGGGCGCTACCTTTTCATCCGCTTTTGCAGTTTCCCGGCAGACCCAGGCAGCCCTTGATTGTATTTCCTGCTGTCTCTGGTGATCGAGCTTATTCAACCCTATATGAATATACAGATATTCCAAATAGGTATGATGATAAAAACGGGTCAGACAGCAGTTGTCCTCACATCCTTCACAGTAAAATCCATAGCGTTTTGCCGCCTCGGTATACTGTCGATCCATGGCGGCAAAAATACATTGTAACCGGTCAAGGAAAGCGGTCAAAACGGGATCGTCGAGATTAACCGGAAGATGCGTCAAGGTTAGGTAGCCTTTACACCAGAGGAGACGGGAAAAAGAGCTTTTTGTACAGATCCATGGCATAGCGATCGGTCATGGAGGCAATGAAGTCACAAACAACACGTTCTTTTGGTTGACAATCGTGGTTACTGCTGTCCATTTGCAGTTCACTCAATTTTTCCTCAAGCAACGGCCTATTGTCCAGAAAATAATTGTACAGCTCCGACAGAATTTTTTTGGATTTTTCAAAATCTTTATGAACATTCGGCGACCGGTAGACGTTCTCATAAAGAAATTGCCTTAAACCCATCATGGCGTCATGAACCTCAACACCCAGTTGCAGGCAAAGCTCACCGTCTCGGACTACGCTGGAGGAAATAAGGTCCCGGATCATGGTCGTTGCTCGTTGTGAATGGGTATGCCCCAGGATTGCCGAACACGATTCCGGCACCTGAGCGGCATCCACTACCCTGCTGCGAATTGCATCCTCCAGGTCATGATTTAAATACGCCATAATATCGGAAATCCTGACGATTATACCCTCAGAGGTGCAAGCCTTTTCAGCAGAATCTTCAGGAATTATCTTGCCGAACCCCTTTGAATGCTTTAAAATACCATCCCTTACTTCATAAGTCAGATTGAGTCCCTTGCCATTATTTTCCAGTACTTCCACCACCCGCAGACTTTGTTCATTGTGTGAAAAATCCGGAGAATAAATTTCTCTGAGGGCAATCTCACCGCTATGCCCGAAGGGCGTGTGGCCCAGGTCATGTCCCAGAGCAATCGCCTCGGCCAGGTCCTCATTGAGAAACAGAGCTCGGGCAATGGCCCTGGCTATCTGGGCCACTTCCAGAGTATGGGTCAAGCGGGTTCTGTAATCATCCCCTAGCGGAGAAAGGAAAACCTGGGTCTTGTGTTTTAAGCGCCTGAATGCATTAGAATAAACAATGCGGTCACGGTCGAGTTGAAATGAAGTACGAACCGGACAAGACTTTTCTTCAATGTCCCGCCCCCGGCTTTCGGCGCTCAAGCAGCCGAAAGGCGACATGAAATTTCTCTCACGTTTTTCAAATTCTTCACGTATTGACATCGTTCATCACATAAGATATAAAACCGAACTGTTATAATCATCCCGAATGATTTTTCCACAAACAACCAGGATCCGGACCTAACAAAATAAAAAAAGGAATTATCTTACCTCCAAGCGTGCTTT
>JAJRVC010000014.1 GCA_024277475.1 Deltaproteobacteria bacterium | reverse complement strand
GGTTGAAAAAACCTGGCAGGAAGGCGAACAGATAGGATTTGTTTTTCATGGTATGAGGGTCAGCATCCCGCAAAACAAAGTAATCCGCATTGAAGCTGATTCCAAAAATCAGAATAAAATTTTCCCAAAGAGTGTTGACAGCCGGTCTCAAGGGGTCGACGCCCGGGCTCAATTAAATCAAATGCCACAGGGGGCATCAACATCTCGACAAGTGGTTTCTCCGGCAAAGCTCCGGCGGGTTTTGCGAAATGATGGTTTTGGCGATCTAACCTGGGGCGTCGAGATATCCGAAGTGGATGGGTTGGAGAAAAAAAGGGTCACCGGAGGTTTTGATGGTGTTATAGAATACGTACGGTCACAGGAAATTTTAAAAATCGGTGACGCTGCACTATCGTCCATTATTTATGGCTTCTGGCGGGACCGGCTATACATGGTTACCATTTGGACCAAAGAATATTCTAATTTTACGGCCCTGCGTGATGCGGTGTTCAAAGAATTTGGCCAGGGTCATCAAAGCAATTCCGCCCGCGAAAGGTATCTTTGGTCTGACATGCTCAGCGATATAATGCTGGAATATATTCAAGAGGGTCGCTATGGTATGCTGTGGCTCAGATCCAAAGAAATGGACCGCCAATGCAGATCAGCCCAATTAAAAGGTCACGCATCCTATCTAAAATGGATGAAATCAAGACAATGATCATTCACCCTGCCCCTCAATAAAATACCCATACCTACTTTTATAGTCTGGTTGTAATAGTTTACCGCAGAACGTAAAGGGAAGGTGGATTTTCCTTTCTGTAAAAAGTTGTTTGGCAGATTGGTTCCAACAATCCTGACGATTACATCAAAGGTTTCCCCATGCATCCCCACCGAGGCATCGAAGATGAAATCCAGCAAACGCTTGAGGATTTGAGAAACGGTACATTTGTGAACAACTGATTCAAATTTTGGGTTGATTTTTTGGGCAGTTGAAGTAATTTCAGAGCCATAGGCACCTTTACCCTAAAATTGCATCAGAGTGTTTTAGAAAGGAGGCGCTCTTATGAACTCGGGTTTCAAAATTTTTATGGTATTTCTAATGGCAGTCAGCCTGACAGCCTGTGCCGGCCATATTAAAGAACGGGGCATGACCGCCCGTCAACACATTGCCGAATCATACGGGTTTCAAAATTTTGGTGAGATAGAAAAAATTCAGTATACATTTAATGTGAAAACAGGTGAAAAACAGATCAACCGATTCTGGATCTGGGAACCGCACCTCAACCGGGTCACTTTTAAAGGGATGGATTATCAGGAGGCCATCACATACAATCGCAGTGAAATGATCAGCACTGAATCAAATAAGCTCAAGAAAATTGATGCCTGGTTTATCAATGACAACTACTGGCTGCTGTTTCCCTATCATATTGCCTGGGATACGAACGCAAAAATAGAAGATATCGGCCGGCAACGTCTCCCCATAGGCGATGGAAAAGCGAGATGTGTGGTGGTTACTTATCCGGCAACCGGCGGATACACACCCGGTGATGTGTATGATCTCTACCTTGATGGTCAATACAGACTGATGCAATGGGTGTATAGACGCCAAGGGTCTGAAAAACCCACACGAATCACCACCTGGGACAACCACCGCAGAGTCGGCCCGTTAACTCTGTCATTGAATCACCAGGGAGAGGATCAAAATTTTCGGGTATGGTTCACCAACGTGGGTGTTAAAAGGGTCGGCGCCGGTAACTGGTTGTTTGCGCAATAATATTTGTGCTGGATACTTCATTTCAGACCGCCATAAAATTTAAAGAAATGACGCATGATAAATTTCACCGTATTTTTATTAACATGGTAGTTTTCCCGTCCATCGGTGAAATAGGTCTGACCGGTGAGTGGCTGGTAAATGGTGGCCATTTCAAATGCTGGAAAATAATGAACATTTTCATGACACCGCATAAATTCATCGGCAGCAGCACGCAGGGTGGATTTGGAGTTACAGCTGGCACTGATGACATCCAGGTCTTCGCGAAATGTGGCCCACAGGTTGACCGGTGAGATGGTGACCAACAGCTGACAGGCAGGATTGTGCCGCGCCATGATGGCATGAATCCGTTCCAGGTTTTCAAGATTTTCTGCAGTGCGACTTACCCTAAACTCGTACCGGCTCATATCCCCGCCCTCGTTGACATACGGACCCGACGGCAGGCTGATAACCGACCCGTCAACACGATCCTGCCAGATTTCGGTAAGTCCAAGAGTTAAAATCAGCACCTCAGCCCGTTGCAATGCGCGTCGGGAGTGTATCCGATGCTGCGCAAAATCAGTCTCTGCCGCTTCAACACTGTCATACAAAATAATGCGACGGTAAGGGTCCTGAACTTTATGGGATCGGGGGGAAATCCACCAGCGCAGGTCGGGTTGCCGATTCTCAAAGGTATATTCAAAAATCTGGCGCAGGCAAAACGTATTGTACACCCTTTCCCAGGCGGCGCTGGCGTGGATTGCCGCCGGATGCTGTGTTTCCTCCGCCACATAGTTGTATCCCCGCTGAATAAGCCGTCGCTTGATTTCCCGGGCGAAACAGGATCCGATGGATGCAATCGGAGTAGCCTGAGTAATAGTCAGGCCGGTCTCCTCGGCAACCGGAAAGTTTCCATCCACCGGCGGGTTGTCAAAAGATCCCGGCCAAACCTGCCACGGTTTGAACCGGTGGATCGGATGAACATCTGAACGTGCCATGGCAAACCCTTGTTTGTATATTGAAGATTGTAGAATGAATAGTTCCAACTTTAACTTTACCATTAACGGTTCAAAAATAGCATAGACAGAGTGTTACATTCAATTAAATAATGTAACCGTTCACAGGTTCAGGGTTAAGGCATTAAAGACCCGAAGTCCTCGTTAAAAATGCTCATTTTCCCAAATAATTCCAATTTGGCTGCAAATTCTGAATTTGACTTGACGAAGCTGACGCTCTTCTCGTAAATACGCATCCCAAATGCAGTCCAGAAACGAGAATGGAATCCCTGGCCAGACTGGCATAGCCACATCACGCCGCGCTCTCCGAGTCGTAGGCTACGAGCCGGAGGCCGAATTCCTGGATACCGAAACCTGACACCTTTATCTCTGTTCGGAACTTTGAACCCAGAACCTCTGAACCCGTGAACGCCTGCTCAATATTCAATTCACAGGCCTTGTTGACATGAGCAGTGCAAATTCCTATATTGCGGTCACTGATGGATCGGGCGGAGTGGAGCTATTACGGGATCGGTGAAAGAATGGGAGGACAAATGAGGATTTTATCAGTGTATTTCGGCCATGACGCCAATTGCACTTTGTTAGAAGATGGAAACCCGGTGGTTGTGCTCGAAAAAGAGCGCCTTTCGCGTATAAAGCACGATCAGGGCATGATGGACCTGGAAGGCATACTTGAAAAATACGGCTGGGATCCCGCAACCATTGATGTGGTTGCAATCAATCCCTGGGTGCGACCCACGTTGGACGGGAAGCTGTTCCGGTGGCAGCTCGAGAGCGATACCTACCGCGAATATCCCGATTACATGCTGGACGGCTGGTGCGGCGGGGTTGAAGGTCGTTACAGTCGACATCGCATCAGGTTGTTCGGCCGCTGGTACGACGGATATGCCGTTGATCACCACCTGGCGCATGTTGCCGGTGCACTGTTTGCATCCGGCTTTGAAGAGGCCGGGATATTGACGGCGGATGGCGGGGGTGACTATCGGATGTGTGCTCTGGCTTATGGCGGGGGCGGTAAAATTCATGAAATCGAATACGGTTGGGGCCACGAGCATAAAAAGTTGCAGCTTAACATCGGTTCTGTGTGGGCCTCCATTGGTGAATACAATTTCGGTATGAATCGTCTGGAAGGCGCCGGCAAGCTTATGGGGCTTGCCAGTTACGGTTCTGTGAAGGAAGAAATCGTTGATGCTCTCAGACAGCAGATGCTTTACCACCCGTTTGACGCATTTCCGAGTCACAAATTCGGCCGGCAAAATGGATTCATGCTTGATCCGGCCGATCCCTTTGCTCAGGATGTCTGCGCTTCTCTGCAAAAACTGACAACGGATTTCTACCTTGAAGCCGCAGCCCGGATGAAAGCATGGAAGCCGGTCCGTCATCTGATCATGACGGGCGGCTGCTCAATGAACTGTATCGCCAACACCGCCATTCACCAAAGTGGATTGTTTGAAGACACCTGGGTTGCAGCCCAGCCCCATGACGGCGGATTAAGCCTTGGGCTGGCACTGTTCGTCTGGCACCACATTCTTGATCATCCCCGCGTTCCTGTAGCTTTAAGCCCCTATCTGGGAACGGACGTCGGTGAAATCAACGAGGATTTTATTCCTGATATTATTGAGTTTCTCGAGCAGGGCCAAAGCGTCGGGCTATGTTACGGCCGTGCGGAGTCCGGACCGCGGGCATTGGGTCACCGCAGCATTATTCTGGATCCGCGAATTGCAGACGGCAAAGACCGGCTGAATGAACACGTGAAACACCGCGAATGGTACCGTCCCTTCGCCCCCATGGTACTCGGAGACTGGGGGGTGCCCAGCAAGTATATGTCTTACATCGTTCCGACAAATGCACAGGAGGTACCCGGCGTAACCCATGTGGACGGGACCAGCCGGCCCCAAGTTGTAGGCCCGGGAGACGATCCTTTCGTATTGAAACTTCTGACTGAATGGCATAACCGGACAGGCTGCAATTTGCTGCTCAATACCTCTTTCAATTGTCGCGAACCCTTGGTGAATACAGTGGACCAAGCCCGTGCGACCTGGAAGAAGACCGGACTGGACGTATTCGTTTCTCCCGAAGGAATAGAAATTAAGGAATAAATGATTGCCATTTATCAACAGCCGCGATTTATAACCGTCACCGGTCAGGCTCTGATCCGGGGCAACTACAAACTATTTATAATGTGGAGGGTTGAATTGTGAACGAGCATGAAGATAAGATGGGGGTAACGATTTTTACCGGTAATTATCGGATTACCGGTATAATCGAGCTATTTCAGGGGGGCCGGTTAACGGATTACCTTGCCGAAGCCGGATCTTTTATAGCGGTAACAAACGCTGAAGTATTGGACAGAAACAACCAGAAAATTCTTAAAACCTCATTTCTTAATGTTCATCGGGATAATATTGAAATCATTTTGCCGACCGGACTTTCCAGCGCAGCCTAAACAGCAATCAGATGTCTTCATACTCAACCCGGATCCCCCGGCGGAGAATTAAATAAGGAATTCTTATGGCCCAATTGGATAAAATCTTCGAAGCTGCAATAAATTTAAATGCTTCTGATGTTCACATTGTTCCCGGTGAGCCCATTGTTATCAGGCGACTGGCAAGAATGATAAAATCGAAGAGCGATAAGCTATCCCCGGACAGTGCCCGCCGGATTATATTTGAAATACTTACCGGGGAGCAGAAAAAAAAGCTCATGGATGACAAACAGCTTGATTTTGCTTATGAAATATCTGAACTTGGCCGATTTCGTGGCAGTGCAATGATGCACAACACCGGGTGGAGCGCTGTTTTCAGGGTAATCCCGCCGCAAATTAAAACGCTGGAGGAACTTGGCCTGCCCGATGTCGTCACCAAGGTCCTCGATAACCACCAGGGGCTCATTCTGGTGACCGGTGCAACCGGGCAGGGAAAATCAACGACCCTCGCAGGCATGGTGGATTATATTAATACCAATAGAGCCCACCATATCCTTACGATCGAAGATCCGATTGAATTTATTCATCCCAAAAAACGTGGCGTAGTCAATCAGCGACAATTGGCCAGAGATACCTTATCTTACGAAAATGCGCTGCGGGCTGCGCTGCGGGAAGATCCGGATGTAATCGTAATCGGCGAATTGAGAAGTCTTGATACGATATCCATGGCGATTGCCGCCGCCGAAACCGGCCATCTTGTCATCGGAACCATGGCAACCTTCAGCGCGCCCAAAACAATTGACCGTATTATCGATGCGTATCCTCCAAATGAACAGAATCAAATCCGTACTATGCTTGGTGAATCTTTTCGGGCAGTAATTACCCAGCGTCTTATTCCCGCTGCGAACGAAAAAAGTATGGCGTTGGCAACGGAGATACTAATTGGAACGGTTCCGATGTCAAAGTTAATCCGGGACGGAAAGACATTTCAGATTCCGTCTATGATGCAAACCGGAAAAATCGTTGGCATGCAGATTATGGACGAATGCATTCTTTCTTTGCTCCAGGAAGGAAAAATTGGTGCCCAAACGGCACTGAAATATGCGAACGACCCGAAGCTTTTTGAAAAATTTGTACAGGATGAAGTAAAAAAAGAGACCTAGCGGTTTTGACCCAATTGGGCTGTTCAAAATTGCTTCGTGCCGTCACACCCTCCGGCCCGACAATACGGGTAGCTTCAAAAACAACACATCTTCAGCAAGTTTGAGGAATAACGAGACGTTCTATTCATGAGGAAATTAGTAATATGGCTATGATCGATACCTATTTTGAGGAGATGAAGGCAAACGGGGCCAGTGATCTTCACATGGTTGTCGGCTTTCCCCCCTTAATTCGCCACCGCGGGGTTCTGGTTGCATTGGAATACCCGGTCCTTACTCCGGAATCAAACCTTAAAATTTTGTTTGAAATACTTTCTCCCGAACAACAGACCTATCTGAAAAAAAATCGCGATTTTGACATGGCCTATGAGCTTGATGGGGTCGGCCGCTTTCGCTGTAATTTTTTATACCAACATCACGGTATTGGAGCCGTATTTCGCATTATCCCTACCAAGATTTTAACGCTGGAAGAGTTAAAGCTGCCGGAATCCATCAAGACCATTGCTGAATTCAATAAGGGTCTGGTTCTTGTAACCGGCCCTACGGGAAGCGGCAAATCCACAACCCTTGCTGCAATGATCGACTATATCAATGAAAGGCGCGACGCCCACATCATTACCATCGAAGATCCTCTTGAATTTGTCCATCTCAACAAAAAATGCATTTTTACCCAGCGTGAAATCGGCAGCCATGCAAATAGCTTTGCAAAGGCGCTTGAAGTTGCCAGCCGTGAGGATCCGAATATTATCCTTGTCGGAGAAATGCGTGATTTGGAAACCATTTCACTGGCCCTGACCTGTGCCGAACTCGGTATTCTGGTGTTTGGCACCCTCCATACGAACAGTGCACCCAAAACGATTGACCGTATTATCAACGCCTTCCCCGCCGACCAACAGGGTCAGACACGGACAATGCTCTCTGAATCATTGCGTGCGGTTATCGCCCAGCAACTTGTAAAAACCAAGGACGATAGGGGCAGACGTGCAGCAGTTGAGATCCTGATTGGGTCTCCCGCTCTCGCCAATATGATCAGGGAAGCAAAGTTTTCGCAAATTGACTCCCTTATCCAGACAGGTTCCACTTCCGGCATGCAGAGCATGGATCAACATTTAAAGCAGCTCATAGAAGAAGGCGAGATAACCCGGGAGGCGGCCTATGAAAAGGCCATTGATAAAAATTTGTTTGCTTGAATTTCTTGTAACCTTTTGGATGAACCCGGTTCGATATCGACTCGGACGTGATGCCGGTCCTGAGACTGAGGGGAGGCGGTCACAATAGATAATTCCGGAAATCGGCGGTCTTGTCCGCAAAAGTACAGCAAAGAGGTATGGACACTTAAGTGAAATCAACGAAATCGAAGACCTGGCCTGGTGCAACCAGATCCGGAAAATTAAATAGCTGCCTGGGAAAACTTATAAACCGATTGCATTCATGGTTATACTGTCTGCCCGATGATCGCAGGCTCTCAACCGATATGGAGGAGCAGCGACTGCGCAAGGTCGTGTTGCTCCTTCTGGCCGGTATCTATACGGTCTTGGGCTTACTATGGGGTAGTGCTTACCTGGCATTGGGTTTCCCATTAGCCGGCAGCATCCCCCTGGCTTATTCGGCAATATCAGGCGCCGCCATACTTTACTTTTTGCGCTCAAGACGCTACGGGATTTTGTGTTACATTCAACTCGTACTGATCCTGTTTTTACCTTTTTTCCTTCAGTGGAGTCTCGGTGGGTTTGCTCTTTCCGGTGCGGTTATTCTCTGGGCGATCCTTTCTCCCATCGGTGCTTTGATGTTCGCCGGAACGATGCGGTCAATACCCTGGTTTCTGGCCTATATGCTGTTAGTGGTTCTCTCGGGTATCACGGGCGGAAGAGATGTTTTACATGCATCCTTGCCGCCGCTTGTAACAACCATCTCATTTGTAATGAATATCGGCGGCGTTTCGGCAATCGTTTTTATTCTGCTTAGATATTTCGTAGAGGAACGCGAGCGTGCGATGGCGACATTGGACAAGGAACATCGGCGGGTGCGCCATTCGCTTTCACTGGCCATGGAAGTCCAACAGAATCTGCTGCCCAAGACCAATCCTGCCGTTAAAGAATTGGATATCACCGGAAAAAGTGTCTATTGCGATGAAACCGGCGGCGATTATTATGATTTTCTAAATAGCGATCATCACGCTGAAGGAAAAATCAGAGTGGTGGTGGGTGATGTCTCGGATCACGGCATTCCCTCGGCATTGCTTATGGCTACAGCCCGTGCGATTATCCGCGGGCATTCTTCCCGGATGGGCAGTGTTGCAGAAATTGCCTCTTATGTAAATCGCCAGCTTTTCAGGGATGTCGAAGATTCAGGCCGATTCATGACCATGTTTTATGCTGAGTTCGACCGTCGCAACAGACGCATGCTCTGGTTGAACGCCGGCCATGAACCCGCACTTGTGTATGACCCTGCCACCGATAACTTTGGCGATCTCTCCGGCGAGGGCAATTTACCGCTGGGGATTTTCAAAGAAACTGAATACGTGGAAAAACAGCGTGAGATTGAACCCGGCCAAATCATTGTCATCGCCACGGACGGCATTCGCGAAGCCCGCAATCGCTACGGTAAAATGTTCGGTCAGGATTCTCTCCGAAACATCATTCGCAGGAATGCCTCGGAGAGCTCTGCAAAAATTCTGAAAGCCGTATTCACGGCGCTGGATCTATTCCGGCAGGGAGTTAAATCCGAAGATGACATGACCCTGGTGGTTGTCAAAATTTTACAAGATTCATAAGGGTCCATTATGGGAGTTCATAGTGAAATATCATTCTTCAAAAGACGAAAGCAAAACCCCGATTAAAATTGATGACGCGCTGTATGAGCTGCTTCGCAAATTTTGCGATAAAGAAGGCCGGCGATTAATAGATTTTGTCGAAGACGCATTAGAAAATGCAATCTACACCGAGGAATCTGTCAAGGTTCTCAGTGAAAAAATAAAATCTTTGAAAAAAAAAGAAGCCAAATATGATTACGCATTCAGACGCGGTTTCCAAAAAGGCTTTTACATATCATTTTGTGCATTGCACGGCCAAATCATGCTGGAACCCGATGATGAGGAGTTCAAAATTCTTAAAAACGATCCATACCGAATTTCCAAAGGTGTTCAGCTTGATTTATTTCTATGAAAAAGGACATCCTTTTCGTGGATTGTTTATTAACAGAACAAGGCCACCTAAAGTGTCCGGACACAACGACCAACACACAACCGGCCACTGACATTGTGCATTTTCATTCAATTCAGCGTGAAAAATTAACGGATGACACCCACGGCAACAGGTCGCTCATAATTTTTTACGGAAATAAATCAGGTAGTTGACATGGGTATTGCCGCCAAGGGAATATCTGCGAAAAAACGGGTTATAATGCAGCCCGGTCAGGTCCTGAAAAGTCAAGCCGGCGGTTATTGCCCATTGCTCAAGCTCAGAGGGTTTGATGAACTTGCTGTACGTATGCGTGCCTTTTCGTACCAGACCCAGAATGTATTCGGCAGCGATGATGGCAAATAGAAATGATTTCGGGTTACGGTTGAGGGTGGCGAAAAACACATGACCACCGGGTTTGACCAATTTTTTACAGGCCAAAACCACTGAAGACGGGTCGGGTACATGTTCCAGCAACTCCAGGCAGGTGACCACATCAAAACCGCCCGGGTGGATTTCCGAAAATTCTTCAGCCGTAGCATGCTGATAATCCACCGACAGGCCGGATTCCTTCAGGTGTAATTTTGCCACCGCCAGAGGTGCTGCCCCCATATCGATTCCCGTCACCTCAGCCCCCGACACCGCCATGGCTTCGGAAAGGATTCCGCCTCCACAACCTACATCCAAAACGCGCTTACCGTCCAAAGGGGCCCGCTCGTTGATATAGTCCAACCGCAGTACATTAATGTCATGCAGGGCTTTGAAGGCACCTTTTTTATCCCACCAGATCGGAGCCATGGCCTCAAATTTGGCAATCTCGGCGGCATCGATATTAGCACACTCTATTTTGGTAAGTTCATCATTCATAGAAAAAATAAATAATCAATTTCGGCTTGTCCGGGTTAAAATTTTAATTGTAATATCCTTGCCCTCCAGGCGGATCTACGACATTTTATGAAAAACATATTTTAATCTTTTTTGGTTCTCCGCGACGGGTCAGGGGATTAATAAGCATCCTTACCAGCCACGCCCCAAAGCTGTGACAGCAACATTCCGGTAAGCATAAACCCACAGCCGATGAGTCCTCGCAAGCTGAGGATCTCACCTAATAAAAGCCAACCTCCAATGGCGGCGAACACCCCTTCCAAGCTCATGAGAATTGAGGCATGCGCTGCATGGGTATGCCTTTGTGCGATTACCTGTAATGTATACCCCAGCCCCCCTGAGATAACCCCACCATAAAAAAGAGGCCAACTTGCCTGAATGAGACCATTCAAGGTGATCTTTTCAACAAGTGCGGCTGTAACCAGACTTAAAATCGAGCAGGTTACAAATTGGCAGAATGCCAGTCTGACGGGTTGAATTTTAGGCGACAGCCATCCAATTACGATGACATGGGCCGCAAAGAAGGATGCACCGAAAAATTCGAGCAGATCACCATATTCAATGGTAAATGCTTCAGTAACACTTAACAGGTAAAGCCCGATGACGGCACAAACTGCGCCTAACCAGGTCCCGAGGGTGGTTGGTTGCTTCCAGAAAAGGGCCATCATCGGAACGATGATCACATAAAGACAGGTAATAAAACCGGCTTTACCGGCGGTGGTGTAAACCAGGCCTACCTGTTGCAGGGAAATGCCCATAAAAAGTATGAAACCAGCCAAAAATCCGCCGGATAAAATCATTTTTAAACTGAGGCCTGGCTGAATGTTTTCCATTGCAGTATGTTCCTCTCTGCTGAGGAACAAGAGTGGCAGTAGTGAAAACGCACTCAGAGCAAACCGCACCCCGCTAAAACTAAACGGTCCCAGATAATCCATCCCGACCCGTTGGGCCACGAAAGCTAATCCCCAGATAGCAGCGGTAATCAGCAACAACGCATCGGATTTCAAAGTTTGTGTATTCATAGAAGACATTCAACAACGGTGTTTACTTCTAATAAACCGGCTCAACCACCCAACTCCAACCAATGCAGACCATACATTCCAGACCTTTTGCCGTCAAGCCCGGATTCATCGGGGAAATCAACACGAAAGGTGTGCCGAAGGTGGAAAAGAAAGTGTTGACAGCCTATTTTTTTTTTGAAATCTTTCGACTATCATAAGTAAAGAATCCCGGCCCGTTAGAAAAAATCTGTTGAAATCCGTGTCCTAATCATTTGATGAATCAGAAGGAGTTGAAATATGAATCTCACTAAATTCCCCCGCAGACGTTACACCGCAGGAAAAACCCCGATTGAAAAACTCTCGCGTCTCTCGGAGGCCTTGGGGGGTCCGAGCATTTATATGAAACGCGACGATCTTTTAGGCCTTGCCGGCGGCGGCAATAAAACCCGAAAACTGGAATTCCTGGTAGCCGATGCCTTGGCGTGCGGTGCCGATACGCTGGTCACCTGTGGAGCGGTGCAGTCAAACCATTGCCGCTTAACATTGGCGGCGGCGGTAAAGGAAGGCATGAAATGCCAACTGATATTAGAAGAACGGGTGCCCGGCAGTTACAACCCGGAAGCCGGCGGAAACAATTTTCTTTTCAGACTGCTCGGAGTTGAAAAGATCAAAGTGGTCCCCGGCGGCTCCGACATGGCCAAGGAAATGCAGCTGGTTGCCGACGACCTCGAAGCTGAAGGGCGCAAAGGCTATGTCATTCCCGGGGGCGGGTCCAATCCCATTGGTGCCACAGGCTATGTAGCCTGTGCCGAAGAAATCCTATGTCAAATGTTTGAACAGGATCTTAAAATCGATCGGGTGGTTTGTGCCAGCGGCAGCACTGGAACCCACGCCGGTTTGGTCACCGGATTTTACGGCAACAACAGCAATATTCCCGTCATCGGTGTCAATGTCAGCCGACCGAAAGATGCCCAGGAAGAACTGGTCTATCATCTCGTTAACCAGACAGCAGCGCATGTCGGCATCAAATCTAAGATTCCCAGGGAGGCTGTATTGTGTTTTGACGAATATGTAGGGCCGGGGTATTCACAGCCCACCCCACAGATGGCAGAGGCCGTTCGTATGCTGGCCAGGCTCGAAGGCATTTTGATGGATCCGGTCTATACCGGAAAAGCCATCGCCGGATTAATCGATCTGGTCCGCAAAGGATATTTCACCAAAGAAGAAAATGTGCTTTTTGTCCATACGGGTTGATCTCCGGCGCTGCAGGTCTACATGAAGGAAATACTGTAATTGGTTTCGAATTTAGACGCCTGTAACCGCGAATTTCACATTAACAAATCATACAAGTAATCTGGGAGTATTGCAATGCCCAAGAAAGTAATCGGTATTCTCGGAGGCATGGGACCGGAAGCAACCTTAGACTGCTTTGGAAAAATCATTAAAAACACGCCGGCTCAAAGGGACCAGGACCACCTCAGGGTGGTCATCGATTCCAATCCCGCGGTGCCGGATCGGACCGCAGCCATCGTCGGTGACGGCCAATCTCCGGTACCGATTATCGTTGAGGGCTGCTGTGCTCTTGAGAGGGCCGGCGCAGATTTTATCATTATTCCCTGTGTGTCGGCTCACTTTTTTGTAAATGAGATTCTGCAGCAGACCGATTTGCCCATCCTGTCTATTTTTGATGCCGTAGCCGAGACCATTGCCCGGGATTATCCCGAAATAAAAACCGTCGGGCTTCTGGGTACAACCGGTACGGTGAAAGGTGGACTGTTTCAAAAACGCCTGGCTCAGGAAAAAATAAAAACCATAACCCCCGATGAAGCCGTACAGTCCACAATAATGGAAGCAATTTATGGCATCAAAAATACCTTCCCCTCGCGCACCCGATCCGAAATCACAGCTAATCTGATCGCAGCCGCCGAAGGTCTTATCGCAAACAAGCCTGACGGTGCCCAAGCCATCATTGCCGGATGTACCGAAATACCGCTCGCCCTCGATCAGCAGCATCTGTCGGTTCCCTATTTCGACTCCTTAACCATTCTCGCCCGCGCAGCCATCCTTCTAGCCGGAGTGACACCGGCTGTATAGGTTGAGTGGTTCAATTTTAATGACTTCAGAGCCCAAGTCCTCCAGCAGGGAACTGGCGAAAGGTCCGGAAAGCATATGGGTGAAATCAAGTATGCGAATACCTTCCAGAGGACCTTTTGTTTTCATAATTCATTCTCCGGTTTCAATGTGTATAACGTTGCGGTGCTTCTAAATCGATCAAGAAAAAAGGGAGCATCGGTTGTCTGCATACTCCCCGAATCATCAAACCGGTCTAACGCTGCTATAATTCAACTACGGGTTGATATACCAATAATTGTTAAGGAATCGACAATCCCAGATTTTTCATAACCTTCTCCATACCGGGATGAACATATTGCTTTGGAGTTCCAATGGGATAGGGTGTTTCCGGCAGCAGTTTCATCATGGCGTGATATTTTTCCAGTTCATTTCGATATTTGACCCGGACTCTTATGATCTCTTGGAGCACATCGTCCGGCATGGAATCGAGTCCCTGGAATTGCCCGGTACTGAACCGGCCCCATATATCATGATCGATCCCCTTACCGGCGCCTTTTTTGATCAAAATGGGCATCAACGCCATATCTTTGTTGAAGTCATATGATTTTTTAATCAATTCCGGGTCCCACTCGATTAAATGGAGCTTTCTGCCGGCATCCATGAGCTCCAAAGTCGGCGCTTCCGGCGATAATTTTGTACAGACATACGTGCCATCGGGTGCGATGGTCACATTTCCGTAAAAATAGCTCTGCTTGACATCGATCTTCCGGTTCAAAATGGCATCTTTGGAATTAATGGAACCTAGATACTCCCACTTGATCTTATCCCAGATACCCAGGCCCTTATCAAAGTAAGGGCGATTGGCCATGTCATTCTGGAAAACCCTGGCCCTTTCCGATACTCCGACTTTTTTTCCGGCCAGATCCTTCATCGTTTTGATCTGAGGATCAAATGTGACCATCAGAGAAATCACCGCCGGCAGGGCCGTAATTGCCCGGATACTTGGGTTGCGCACCTTTTGCAGCGGAGGCCATCCCGCAGTTACCCATCTGATAAGGCCGCTTTCACTGGGAACGATGGCCTGGGGTAATTCGCCGGATTCAATCTTTTTCTTGTTTTCGACAAGATACTTCATGATGTACATGGCCCCAGGCGTTTCTTTGGTCTTCCATTTTACCCAAGAATTGGCCTTTTTGAAGGTCTCTTCAAATGCCATGCACATGGTGTAATTGGGGGTTCCAAAGGGAAGGCTTAACGCCGTCACCTCCACGGGTTTGTGCTCGGCGTGAGAAAGACCCGGCATCATACACAAAGCAGCGAAAATAGATACAGTTAACCTAATTACGAAATTCAAATTTTTAGCCATTTTACTCTCCTTTCTTTGTGATTAAAGTTTGGTCGATTCTTCGCCGGCATTTTTCCCCAAAATGCTCAAAATCGATCATAAAAAAATGCCTTTTTACAGGTTCATCATTATTAATTGCCGTTGAAGCGGGCTTTTCTTTTTTTTAACTGAATGAATATGAGAGCTGCCGAAACAATGACCGCGATGATAAGGATCGGGACCCCGCCGAATTGCCCGTAATAGGTAGCCATCAAGGTCACAGCCAGAAATGAGATCCTCTCCGGCAGGTTTAGTTTTGAAAAACAAAAGTTCTGACAAAATACCAGAAATGCACCGCAGGCAATAATGAGCGCAAGGACGGCAAGGGTGGCCTCACCCACGGGTTGTTTCTGGGAAAGAATGATGGGGTTGCGGGCAATGAAATAGGGGACCAGATAAAACGGTGCCGACAGTTTTAACGACTCCCAGCTGGCCCGGCTATAGCTGCCGCCGGCAATTTTACTGCCCACCAGGGTTGCAGCAGCAACCGGTGGCGTGACATTGGCCAGAATGGCGTAGTAGAACACAAAAAAATGGGCAAGCGTCTGGTTCATTCCCATGTCGACCAGCACGGGCGATACAATCAGCGCCACCAGCACATAAGCCACAACGGTTGGTAGCGCGCAGCCAAGCAGGATCGACAGCAGCATGGTTAAAAACAGCCCGATAATAAGATGGCCGCCTGAAAATGCCTGAATAAGACCTGCTAGCTTTTGAGCCGCGCCGGTGGTCACCATCATCTTGGTGAACATCCCCAGCACGGCGCAGGCCGCGGCAATACTGGCCCCGATAGTAGCGCCTTTGGTCAGACCGTCGACAAGGTCCCTCATAGTGGGTCTTGTTTCTTTCCTTAGCATCGCAATCAGCAACAGGCTGACGATCGCGTAAAGGGCGACATAACCCGGTGTGAAGTGAAACATCAGCAGCATCACCACTATCCCCATGGGGATGACAAACAGGGGCGCGCCGGCGATCATATCCCTGCGGTTGACGGCCATCGTCAGCATTGGGACCTTTTCGCGCATGGCCATCAAAATCACACCAAAGAAAACAGTTGTATAAAAAATGATTGCTGGTACGAGAGCGGTGCCCATCAGCCTGGCATAGGAAGTTCCCAGAAAGCTGGCCATCAAAAATACGGCCACGCCCATTACCGGAGGAGTTAGTTGGCCACCGGTGGAGGCAACCGCTTCAATGGCCGATGCCTGTTCGGGTTTGAAGCCCGTTTTGATCATCAGGGGGATGGTATAGGATCCTGTCAGGGCCACATTGGCCGGCGCCACTCCCATGGACATGCCGACAAAAGAGCTTGAAAAAACCGCTGTCTGGGCGGCGCCCCCCCGAAGATGCTTGCCCAGCAATGTTCCCACCGCTAAAAAAAACTTGTCGATACCCACTGCTTCAAACATGCTGCCAAAAATAATAAACAAGAAGATCAGGTTGGCCGAAGCGTTGAGCATCATTCCGTAAATCCCCTCAAATCCGATGCTCAGGTTGCTGACAATCAACGTTGGCTCAATGTAGGCATGACCCAAAAAACCCTTGATGTGATGGCCGAACAGGGCATACAGAACCGCTATTCCCACCAGGACGGGAAATATATATCCCCATTCTTTCCATGCTAGCAATATGACAATGAATATCAGCGCGATGCCCACGGGAATGTCGATGCCTTCGGGCCATCCTGCGAACATGCGCAGGCGCTGATATTCAACGTGGACATAAATAATGCAAAAGAGACTGACCAGAATCCCGAACCCCATCAGAAGCTTCAGCCATCTCTTTGAAGTTTGCATGGATGCCAGCAAAAGCAGGATGAGGCTGAAGCCGAGATGAATATTCTGGTGCAGCAGCGAGTTAAACAGCGGTATCCAAACACTCAGAATATGATAGGCAATCATTAAGATCGCCACTAATACGGTGGCTTTCTCCAGGCTGAACATTGAGTCTTTGCTCTTTACCGAAGTGAAAATCATTTTTCCATACCCATTATCGTTCGCCTTAAAAATTCCTAATCAGCCACTGAAAACATCTCCCTGTTGCTATGATCCAAATACAATATTTTTTTGCTTCAAATCATCGATTTCCAACTGGGTAAAACCGATCCGTTGCAGAACTTCGTCGTTGTGCTGCCCCAGGTAAGGTGGTGCCTCACATGGCGAGTCTGGCACACCCAACATCTGCCAGGGTTTATCCAGAAGCTTGATTTTTCCTGCTTTGGGGTGCTCCACCGTTTTGATAATACCGGTAGCCTTGACTCCTGGGTCTTCAAGCCCTTTTTCCACCGTATTGACAGGTGCTGCAGCTACCTGGTGTTTGCCAAAAATCGACATCCATTCCTGAGTTGTCTTTGTCGTTGTTACGGATTCAATCAACGCGACGGTTTCATCATAGTGCTGGATACGGTAGGCGATGTCGGACAAATTGTGGTCTTCATTCCATTCCGGTTTTCCGAGAGCATGAGTAAATCGGTCCCAGTGCGCGGCACCTACCATGCCAAAAGCTGAATCTTTGCTTCGAAACACCTGAGACGGCATGCCCTGGGGGTTTCTGGAACCCATGCCAGAGGGCACCTTTCCCGTCATGAAATAGAGTCCGGCCAGATTGGCCATCAATGCAACTGTCGACTCCAGAAGGGAGGTGGTGACTTTTTGTCCTTTCCCGTTGTCAAGTTTCTCATAAAGTGCCGCCAGTGTGGCGTAAGCTAAAAACATCCCGGTACATAGATCCACGATCTGGATTTGTATTTTAGCATGCTCTCCGCCTTTGGGTGTTGTCACATCGACCAAACCGGTCAATGCCTGAATTATCAGTTCAAATCCCGGTTTGTCCTTATAGGGCCCCTTTTCCCCGAAAGCGGTCAAGGACGCATAGATCAAATCCGGCTTTATCTCCCTCAGCCTGTCATACCCCAAACCTAGCCGTTTCATCACACCCGGCCTGAAATTTTCCATGACCACATCGGCATCCTTAACAAGGCGTAAAACAATATCAATGGCTTCCGGATTTTTCAGATCCAGACAGATTCCTTTTTTATTTCGATTCACACAGAGAAAATAGGCGCTTTCTCCACCTTGTTGAGGTGGACTATGTCTCACACTGTCTCCTTTTGGCGGCTCTATTTTAATGACTTCAGCGCCCAAGTCTCCCAGCAGGCAACCGGCAAAGGGGCCTGATAGCATATGTGTGAAATCAAGTATGCGAATACCTTCCAGAGGACCTTTTGTTTTCATGATAAATTCTCCAGCCTTTTAAGTAATTGACAAACTGACTCAATTCATAAGCCACCCCGACCTGTCGGGATGAGAATTTAAAAGGTTCTACCGTTACCGCGAGGGTATGCTTGACGGGTGCAAATCTGATCGATGCCGGCAGCTTATGAATATTCTGATGCAGCAAGATGAATATTTCCGTTCACTAAAGTCCAAAGTCGAAAGATGCTTTTCGCTCTATTTTTTCCGGAATCACATAATCATAATGTTCCATGTATTCTTTAAATTTTTCATAAAGTGCCTTTCCTTTAAATCCATACTCTTCCAGGGAGTATTTATGCCTTCCGTATTTGCCCTGTTTGTTGTTTGCAAGATAGGCCCGCATTCTTTTTTCAAATTCTTCGGTATATTCAAGATCGAAATATTGATAGATTTTCTTTACCATTGCAATCGGGTCTGAAAACAATTCTTCGTACAGGCAGTCAAAAAAATGATTTTCTTTTTCCAGATGTTTTTTGCGGTATTTCAAGGGCTGCATGATACAGTTTTCTACATATACTTCCTGGGTCTCTCCAAACGGATGCTTATCAAAGGCGCCGTCTTTATCAAAGGCAATACACCAGGATTCTTCCAAACGGCAAAGAGAAGGAAGGGTAATGATCGGATTTCTATGGGTCAGGACGACTTTTACGTCCGGGTACTCTTTAAGCATGGCAGGAAGGAAAGGCGAATAACAGGGGGCCTTGAGTGTCCAATGGGATTTGGTTGGACGATAGGCATCCAGCATGGTAAAAAACAGGCGCTCATATTTGAATACCGGACGCTTGCCTTTTTGCGTAAACAGCTTTTCTGTATACGCTTTTCCGGCAGTTGGCTGATTCATGAAATGAAGGCCATTATGGATCAGCATATAGATAAAGGACTCTTCCATCTCGGTTGCAGACCAAAGGTGGGATTCCGCAAATTTTTCCAGGAAACCGGGCGCTAACTTGGAAAGGGTCGCCATGGCAGCGCCGCTTTTTTTGATTCTCGGATCCTTCGATGGGTCGGCATCCGCGGTCAAGGGCGGTAATGCGGCTTCCATTTCATACGTATATGGAGAGCGCGTATCCGGATCTTCACTCATCAGGCGCTGCAATAACGTGGTCCCGGTGCGGGGGGCGCCGGTGATGATCACCGGTGCTTTGAACTTTCCGTTGGCATCGATAAAGTCTTTGTTTGAATCATAGTGTTGAAGTACTTTCTTGCGATTCTTCAACCAGTCCACGACCATTTTCTTGAGCAGGAACCTGCCGATAGAGGAGAGATAAGGATTGTTATCAATCCCGTCGCAGAAGGATATCATCAGATCCCTGTTTTCTTTCAAATCCGCCGCAGTACCCAGATATTTATCAAGCGGCGCAGCGCTGTCAAATTCCTTTAACATGGCCTCCTTGATTTTAAAGGCCCGGGAGCCGAACAAGCCGGATACACCATCTATCCATTCTACAGGCTTTAATAATGGTGAATACTTTACATGGTTCCCCGGGAAGCGCCCAGTTGAGTCGTTTTTAGTATCTTGAGGGTCACATTCATAGTAATTCGACAAGTCTGTCTTATTCATAGCCTCTCCTTTTTACCATTAGGTTTTGCCACCCTTTAAACACAACTCAATTATCCCAACAATTTTTTAATTTTTAGCGGGATGTCACTGACCCTGTCCATCACATGAACACCGGCTTTGGTCAGTATTTCTTTTTTTTTGGTGGGCCGGCCAACACCCCCTTCAATGATCGCACCAGCATGGCCAAAGGGGATTCCTTCGGGCATCTTTTCCATAAAAACACCGGAAACATAAGCGATCACAGGTTTCGTAAATCCTTTGGATTGGATCAGGTCTGCGGCATCCTCTTCCATCCGGCCTCCCGGCTCGCAGTACAGTACTACCAGGGAGGTTTCAGGATCTTTTTCAAAAAGTTCCAGCATTTCACGGATGGTACTGCCTACCATAGGATCACCGCCTATGGACAAACAGGTTGATTGTCCGATACCTTCGCGGGTCAGCAGGTTTCCCAGCTCGTGGTTCATCCCGCCG
>JAJRVC010000013.1 GCA_024277475.1 Deltaproteobacteria bacterium | reverse complement strand
TACGGATTGGATCTCCAGCACACACCGCGACCATGGCATGATTTTGGCTCGCGGAGCGGATATCAGGCGCATGCGGGCCGAAATTTTCGGCAAGGTCACCGGTTACTGTAAGGGGAAAGGAGGATCAAAGTGGCGCTGAATGTAACCATGCCCAAATGGGGCCTGACGATGAAAGAGGGTCTAATCAGCAAATGGTTTAAATCCGAAGGCGACACCATCACAAAGGGTGAGCTTTTTTTTGAGGTAGAAACGGAAAAGATAACCAACGTCGTAGAGGCGGTGGCCAACGGCATTTTATTTCAGATCGTGGTTGCCGCCGGAACGACGGTTCCGGTGGGAACCATCGTGGCGATTATTGCCGAACCCGGCGAAAAGCCCGAACGGATTGAGGGGCTGCAGGTCGGTGAAATCGTAGAAAAATCGGCACCTTCCACCGCAAAGCCTGCGCCGACTGCGCCCGAAAAGCCTTCCGAAAAAAAATTCATCCCGGCATCGCCGTCGGCGCGGCGGGTGGCCAAGGAACTGGATGTCGACCTGGCGCAGGTAACCGGCACCGGACCCAAGGGACGGGTCACCGAAGCTGATGTCATGCGCTACCATGAGCAGGGACCGCCCACACCCAAAATGACACCCCTGGCAGCCGAAATGATCCGACAGGCCGCAATGGATGCCGCTGCTATCCAGGGGACCGGCGAGGGCGGTAAAATCACTCGGGAGGATGTTGAGCGGGCTCTGGAATTACTGCAACAGACAGAAGCAGCTTTGCCGACAAAATCGATTCCGTTTAGTGGTATGCGCAAATCGATTGCCGAAAACATGCACTCCAGTCTTCAAAACACGGCCCAATTGACAGCTTTCACCGAGGTCGATGTGACTGAAATGATTCGATTCCGTGACACGATTAGAGAAAAATTTAAAAAAGATGAAACAGTGAGAATATCTTATAACGACATCATTATTCTGGCAACCTCCAGAGCCCTGAAACATTATCCCATCATGAATTCAACCCTTGTCGGTGATGAGATTCTACTGCACGATTCGGTAAATATGGGAATTGCCGTGGCCTTGCCCGAGGGATTGATCGTGCCGGTGTTACGGGATGCCGACAGAATGGGGCTTTTGCAGATTGCCGGCAGGACCCGGGACCTGGCCCGTAAAGCCCGCGCAGGAACCCTCACGGTGGACGAGGTCACGGGGGGAACCTTTACCATTTCCAATGTAAGCATGTTTCAGGTGGACGGGCTTACACCTATATTGAAGCCGCCGGAAACCGGTATTCTCGGTGTTGGCCGGGTGAAGGAAAAACCAGCTGTCCATAAAGGAGAAATCGCCATTCGGTCGATGATGTTTTTGAATTTGACCTTTGACCATCAGGTGGTGGACGGAGCTCCGGCTGCCGAATTTCTTCAAACCCTGGCCCGTTATTTGGAGAATCCGTATTTAATCATGACATGATTTGAAAAATCGGCTGCCTCCGATATTGATATGGCCGCAAAAAGGTACAAAAATAAAATTTCACACTTAATAATTTCAATAGGTTATGAGATCGTAATTCGAGAGTTTTGACTTTTTACGAGATTGTCAATATTCAATTCTAAAGAGGTGAGTCTATGTACGATCTAGTGGTGATCGGTGGCGGACCCGGCGGATATGCAGCCGCTATTCGCGCTTCCGAGCTGGGCGGTAAGGTTGCTTTGGCAGAAGCCGGTGAGATCGGTGGAACCTGCGTCAACCGCGGATGTATACCCTCCAAGGTATGGCAGCACAGTGCCGGCCTGCTGTACAATATTCGACAGGCAAATGAATTTGGCATCAAGGCGGTGGTGGAAGAGCTGGATTTAAACGCCATAGTAACACGGAAAAACGGCGTAGCCGGTGATATTCGCATGGGAATGGAAGGACTGCTCGCCAACAACGGGGTGGAAGCTGTCAGGGGCCATGCGGTTTTAAAAAATACACAGGAGGTAGATGTTGACGGTACGGTCCTGGAGACCGGCAAAACAATTATCGCCACCGGCAGCCATCTCGAAATTCCTGATATTGCTGGTCTCGAAGCAGCAGTTTTGACCACGGATCAATTTATGGATATGAATCGAATCCCTGCTTCCGTGCTGGTCCTGGAGTCTAATCCCATGGCGGTGGAAATCGCCAATACACTCAGTATATTTGGATCCAATATATATATTACTACCAACAATTCCCGCATTCTTGCCCGTGAAGATCATGACACCAGTCAGCGGGTCACCCAGTCTCTCAGGGAACAGGGCATCGAACTGTTTCTGAAGCACAGTATTGATACACTGCGCCCGTCTCAAAACGGTTTTGAAGCTGTATTAGCCGGACCCAAAGAACAGATTGTAGAAGTCGAAAAAGTTCTGATTTCATCCCGCAGGCCCAATACTGCCTCTATCGGACTGGACCAGGTCGGGGTTCGATTGAATGATGACGGCAGCATTGTTGTCAACCACAAGTTGGAGACATCCGTACCGGGAATCTATGCTATCGGTGATGCCACCGGCGGATGGATGCTCAGCCACGCTGCGTCATCCATGGCGGTTACGGCAGCGGAAAATGCCATGGGCGAAGCCTCGACGTTTGACTTTCATCTGGTTCCACGCGGTATTTGGACGATTCCTCAAGTGGGATCCGTAGGTCTTTCCGAGGAAGAAGCCGAAAAAAAAGGAATCGATATAGAAGTTGGCGATTTTCCTTATGCCATCAACGGCATGGCCATGGCCTGCAACCAGATGACCGGTGCGGTGAAAATCATTTCAGATTCCCGCTATGGAGAAATTTTGGGGGTTCATATCGTCGGCGCCAATGCGACGGATATGATCGCTGAAGCTGTTCTGGCGATGCAATTGGAAGCCACCGTCAAGGAACTGGCTCACAGCATCCGGATCCACCCCACATTTTCAGAGTCGGTGGTGGAAGCCGGCCGGGATTGTCTGGACCGGGCCTTGTATCTGCCAAAACGGTGAACACGTGCAAGGTTCAGCGTTCCGGGTTCATGTAGACTTTACTCCGTTGATTGGTGAACACTGTCCAGCCTTGCCATTTCTGTGTCAAGGCATGATGGAAAATACATGCAAATAATACGATTTGACGATATTGCCGTAAGGTACCTTTGCCTCCAACAAAGAGGACATACCGTTTGGCGGGAAGGGCGAATTTTTGAACCCATTGCTTTTGAGCCCTGAGTTTCTGAACCTATGAACGCTTGAACTAAATCCAATATTTAAAGGGAAAAATCGAAAATGGACAAAGAACGCAAACGCTTTATTGTCGAAATCGGAACGGGAATCGACATTCACGGGGAAAATGCCACCAAAGCCGCCTGTCGAGCCGTCAAGGATGCGGTTTCAAGAAGTTGTCTGTGTGGACTTTTCGAAATCGTTGCGCTTCAGAACCTGGAAGATGTATTGGTGGACATCCTGGTGGCAACACCAAACCCCGACCAGGTAGACCTTAATCAGGTAATGGCCGAAGTCCCCATCGGCCGTAAAACAGCCCGTGCGGTAGAGGGCGGGATGATCGCCCAGGGACTTTGCGTGCCCCGCTTTGCCCCCCAATGCGATCAAATTATGGTCGCCAATACGGCCGTAACCGTCTTTATCAAACCCTGAAAGAAACTGTTAACAGGTTCAGCGTTCAGGGGTTCAAAGTTCCATTCTCATCTTGGATTGCATTTGGGATACGCATTTACGGGAAAAGCGTCAGCTTCGATAGGCCTATTCCAAAATTTGGAGTCAAATTGGCAATTATTTAGGAAAATGAGCATTTTTAACTATGACTTCGGATCTTTAGGGGCTTCTTTGCCCTTAACCTTGAACGTTGAACCCTGAACCTGGGAACGGTCACGGAAGGAGGTGGTTAACTCCAGGAATTTGCAATATTTTTTAGTCCTATTTTGTCACATTATCAGAGCAAAATATCTTATTCGGAAATTTTAGACATCTTAGGAAATTTAGGTATTCGTTTATATCGTTTCTCCAATCTAACTTTTAATTCAAGGAGGTCTGGAAAATGAGTCTCACCAAAGAGAAAATGATCGATTTGTATGCCACCATGATAAAAATTCGATTGTTTGAAGAGAAGGCGGCCGAGCTGTTTGCAGCCGACAAGTTGCCGGGCTTTGTCCACCTGTATGCCGGTGAAGAAGCAATTGGCGTAGGCGTGTGTGCCCACCTGACGGATTGCGATTATATCACATCCACCCACCGGGGCCACGGTCACTGCATCGCCAAGGGGGTGGAAATAAACTCGATGATGGCCGAAATATACGGCAAGGCCACCGGTTCCTGTAAAGGTAAAGGCGGCTCAATGCACATAGCCGATGTGGACAAGGGCATGTTGGGTGCCAACGGGATTGTAGGCGCTGGCGGTCCCCTGGCCTGTGGATCGGGCCTGATGGCCAAAACCCTGGGAACCGACCAGGTGACGGTCTGTTTCTTCGGTGACGGCGCCGCTGAGCAGGGCACGATGCACGAGGCCATGAACCTGGCCTGCTGCTGGAACCTGCCGGTGGTCTTCGTCTGTGAAAACAACGGCTACGCCGAGAGCACGCCATGGGGTTACCACTGCGCCGCCAAGAGTATCGTCGACCGGGCGGTGGCCTATGACATGCCGGGAATTACGGTGGACGGCACCGATTTTTTCGCCGTTTACGAGGCCGCTGAAGAAGCCATCGGCAGAGCGCGCAGAGGTGAAGGCCCTGCCCTCATGGAATGCCGCGCTTTCCGCTACTATGGCCACTTTGAGGGCGACGCCATGCTCTATATGACCAAAGAAGAAAAAGAACGCAACCGCGCCCGGGACCCGATCGAGAACGTCAGAAAGCGAGCGATAGAGCGCGGTCTTGCCACCGAATCTCAACTCGCCGAGGTCGATGCCAAGGCGTCCGCAATAATCGAAGCAGCGGTCAAATTTGCCGAGGAAAGTTCCTGGCCCAAACCAGAAGAAGTCTTAACCGACGTTTATGTCAATTACCCTTAACCCAAGTTCGACAAATTTTTCCCCAAAAAGCCTAAAAACAGCGTTATCACGGTTATAACCTACTGATATTATTGATCGCGATAGGCCGGAAGGCCAATGTAGTGCCTGAAT
>JAJRVC010000166.1 GCA_024277475.1 Deltaproteobacteria bacterium | reverse complement strand
GCTGTTGGGACCTTCCGGGTGCGGCAAGACCACTATGCTCAATATTATCTCCGGCCTGATTCGCCCCACCCGGGGCAGGATGCTGTTTGACAGTGCTGATTTTACCGATTTTCCGACATCCAAACGCAACATTGCACAGGTATTTCAGTTTCCGGTGATATATACCCTGATGAGTGTCGAGGAGAATCTGGCATTCCCTTTGGTTTGTCGCAACATGCCCCAAGCCGAACGTACCCGGCGTGTGCATGAAGTCGCCGAGTTATTGAACCTGACGGACAAGCTCAAACGACCTGCTCGTAAGCTGGCCGCCGACGAAAAGCAGCTCATTTCCCTGGGCCGAGGCCTGGTCCGCAACGATGTTTCGGCTCTTCTCCTGGACGAACCGTTGACCGTCATCGATCCGCAGCTGAAATTCGAAATACGGCGTAAGTTGAAACAGGTCAATGAACTCTACGGACTGACCATGATTTACGTGACTCACGATCAGAATGAGGCCATGACTTTCGCAGACACTATTGTGGTGATGAATGATGGCGAATTGATTCAGTCCGGAACGCCCCAGGAACTCTATGATAGACCGCAAACGACTTATGTGGGGTATTTCATCGGTTCGCCGGCCATGAATTTTATCAACTGCACCCTTGCCGGCGATCAGCTTGAGACGGCCGGCGGATCCATTCCCGTTCCCGCTGGAATTTCGATACCACCCGATGTCCAAAATCTTCAGATTGGGATTAGACCGCGATACGTGAAGTTCGCAAATTCGGATGCTGCCAAAACGATCAGGGGACAGGTACAACTGGTGCAGGAATTTGGCAACTCACGGGTCGTTACGGTGGCAATTAAAGGCGAAAAACTGCGGATAAAGTTAAACCCCGGTATCGCAATTCCGCATGGCGACGTCCGGTTGGCTTTATCCGATGAGAGGATCTGTCTTTATGCGGACGGTGCACTTGTCTGCCGGTAGCGTGATCAGAGTTGCCTGCCCGTGAACCACCAGCCGGTATTATATTAATATCAAAAACATAAATGGAGGTTAACATGTCCAAACCAAGAGTGGCTATTGTAAAAACAGGAGAAATGAAAGGAAACCCCGAGTTTTTAAACGGCAAATTTGTACGTTATGACGAAGATATCGCCAGGCTAAAAGAAAAAATTGCGGAGACCATCGCCCTCTCAGTAGGAAGTATCGACAGCATTGTAAAAGAAGGCGAAACAGTCTTGATTAAACCGAACCTTGCCTTTCAGGCACCCCCTGAAAGTTTTTCCGTCGTCGATCCCCGCGTGATCGAAGCCGTCGTAAGTTTTCTCAAGGAAAATTCCAAAGCAAAAGAGGTGTGGGTGGGCGACAATCCTTCCCTCGGCCAACATGTGGGGCGAGCCCGTCCGGCCTTTGAGATGGCCGGCATGCAGGCAGCCGCAGAACGCGGCGGTGCCGATCGGGTCATATTTTTTGATGAAGAGGAAATTGTTGATGTTGAGATAAAGGGTGCTAAACTGTACCGGCATGCCAAAATCTACAAACCCCTGTTGGATGCCGACCGGGTCATTAACCTGCCAAAAATGAAGACCCATCTGGCAGGCATCGTTACCCTGGGCGTAAAAAACTGGCAGGGCATCATTCCCAACGTTCATCCCAGTGGAGAACAACAGGATGTTCATCGCCTGGATCTGGGTCAGAAGTGCGCCGATCTGCTTCGTGTCCGCCAGGCTGATCTTACGTTGGTAGATGCCGTGATCGCCATGGAAGGCCAGGGACCGCACGCCGGTACACCGGTTGAAATGAACCTGCTAATTGCAGGCGCCCAAACTGTGGCAGTGGATGCCGTCGCTTCATACGTTATGGGATTTGAGACCGTAGAAGTGCCGGCGGTTCGTATTGCGGCTACGGAAGGGCTGGGGGTTCGGGAAATCGCAGATATCGAGGTGGTCGGGACACCAATCTCGGAAGTGCGCACTTTCTTCAAACGGCCGATGAATGATCCCATCGGGCTGATTCCCGGTATCCACGCTGTCATTCAACAGACCTGTCCGGGCTGTTTTGTCAATATCCGCGGTGCGCTGGACAACTTCAACAACAATATTGACACCAAGGACTTCATTGATAAGACCGGAGAGGTCTATATCGTGGCCGGCGGTGTACCTGATTTCGAACCAGAGACGGTCAAAGACAAATATCTGCTCGTAACGGGCGACTGCTGGAAACTTTTTCCAAGCCGGGGTAAAGTTGAGGAGGCGATGAAGCTGGCAAAAAAAGTGATAGAATATCCGGGCTGTGCACCGGTCTATATCTTTGCACAAATCAACGGTGATTTGCAGACGCTTTATCAGGAATGCGGCGGCGTATTGTGTCCTGTGCCTTGATAGGGGGCGTTTGGAAGTTCAGAGGTTCAGGGTTAATTGAGGCATGGCAACAGAAAAACCCACCGGCTACTGGCTGGATTTGAAACGGATACAATATGAGCCTGCGTTTGATATTCAAAATCAAATTCTTCAAGCACGCATGGACGGACAACTTGCACCGACGGTAATCCTGCAGGAGAATCAGCCGGTTTTCACGATCGGCCGATCCGGCAGCCGGGATAATATTTTATCCTCGCCTGAAGATCTCCGGCGGCGTGGCATTGAGGTACTGGAGGTCAACCGCGGCGGCGATGTTACCTATCATGGTCCGGGCCAGCTGATCGTTTCTCCCCTGCTATACCTGGGAGACATTAGGCTGAACGCAAATCAGTATCTGCATCGGCTGGAGGATTTGCTGATCGAGCTGCTATCCCATTATGAAATCCATACCGGCAAGAGAGAAGGCTATCCCGGTGTCTGGCGGGAGGAAGCGAAAATCGCTGCGGTCGGAATCGCTGTCAGGCACGGTTTTACTTTTCACGGCTTTTCACTGAATGTAAACCCGGACCTGAATGTCTTTAATCTGATCAATCCTTGCGGCGTCAGCCGGATGCCGGTGACCTCCATCCGGCAGGTATTGGGCCAGTCTCCCCCCATGACGGAAATCAAGGCCCGGTTAAGGGAGATACTTGAAGAAACTTTTGCTGTCGAGACCCGGATTGCCTCATGGCCGGATCTTTTAAGAGATTTTAATGAACCTAACCCGGATAAGGCGGAATTGAATATTGACGATTGAATATTGACGATTTGTGGTATCGCTTCGCTCCGTCTTTTCTATTTAAACTGATAGCATTCCTAATCAACCATTCAACCCGTAAACTATTTAACGAAGTTTGTACAAGGAGGATGTATCGTGCATTACGATATCGTTATACCACCGACCGCCGATGGTGCCTTGGAAGTCACGGTTGTGTCGTGGATAAAGCAGGCCGG
>JAJRVC010000165.1 GCA_024277475.1 Deltaproteobacteria bacterium | reverse complement strand
TCCTGCAGCCCTTCTGTTTCTTCAATCCAGTCTTCAAAACTTTTTCCGGCGGAAGTCTCTTTCAGATCTTCCCCGGCACAAAAAGCCCTGCCCGCACCTGTTAGGATGACCGAGACAATGTCCTTATCCTGCCGTACCACCCCAAGTTTTTCGATCAGGCCCTTGAGAAGATTTTTATTGATGGCATTGAGCCGTTCAGGCCTGTTCAAGGTGATAATCCCCACATTTTGATTCTTGCTGTATAGTACGGCTTCTTCAGTCATGCTAGCCTCCAGATAATGTTAGGATTCAAAGATTCTGGGTTCAACGTTCAGGGTCATATCATTATAGGTTCAGAGGTTCTGGGTTCAACGTTCAAGGTTACTGCGGATCTGCGGAGTTTCCGGACTTCTCAACCTTTGAACCCTAAACCATAAAAAAAGATAAAAAATAAGATAAAAGTATAAAATCCCTGCTAATTACCGGTTTTGGCTTTCTGCTCATGCATCCTGCGCAGCTCTTGTTTTAAGATCTTTCCCGTTTTTGTCTTCGGCATCTCCTTAAGAAATACAACTTCCCGGGGATAGGCATGGGCCTCCAGTCTTGTTTTTACATGATCTCTGATGCTGTCTTCAAGCGCTTTGTCGGGTATCACCCCCTCTTTCGGTAAAATAAAGGCTTTTACAATTTCTCCCCTGATCGGGTCGGAAACACCGATGACCCCAACCAGGGCAACGGCCTCATGCTTCATCAAACACTCTTCCACTTCACCCGGTCCGATCCTGAAGCCGCCGCTTTCGATAATATCGTCTTGTCTGCCGCTAAACCAAAAATATCCGTTTTTATCTTTTCGGCCATAATCACCGGTACGCATCCATTCGCCGATGAACTTATCCTTTGTTGCTTGCGGATTTTTCCAATACTCCAGAAACATCACAGGATCAGGAGACTTGACCGCTATCTCACCGAGTTCATCGTGCTTTGCAATCTTTCCGTCTGCATCGATTATCTCAACAACATGTCCGGGAACTACTTTGCCGATGGCTCCCGGAACAATGTTCATAATTTCCGAAGAAAAACCAACCACCAGATCACATTCCGTCTGCCCGTATTGTTCATTGATTTCAACCCCGAGATACTCTCTGGCCCAGTCACAAAGCTCTTCCCCCAGGGTTTCGCCGCCGGCGGTGATTGATCTCAACCGCAGATCGTAGCGGTCCCGTGGGTGTTTGACGGTATGCATCATCATTCGCAGCACCGTCGGCACAGCCATGAGGTTTCTTACCCCATGTTTTGCCATCACGTAAAACGCTTCCTCAGCATCAAACTTTCGGGGTCTGTAAGCCAACATTGGAAAACCGTGATGTAAGGTCGGAAATAAGGCATCATAGGACCCGCCGATATAAGCCCAGTCAAGCGGTGTCCACATGAAATCGCCTTCTCGCGGAAACAAATTGTGGTAAAATTCAAACCCCGGCAGGATACCAAGCAATAAGCGGTGTCCATGAAGGGTGCCTTTGGGCTGACCGGTGGTACCGGAGGTATAAATGATCAAAGCAGGATCGTCAGGCGTTGTCCTTACCGGCGTGAAATCGCGGCTTCCCCTTTCTACACATTGCCAAAAATCCACGGCTCCCTCTTGCTTGCCGGCATCAATGGCGATAACCAGTTTGAGATCAGGCAGACGATCTTTAATTTGCCAAATCTTTGAAAGGTTCTCTTTATCGGTAATCACCGCTTTGGCTGCGCTGTCCTGCAGCCGGAATTCAATGGCATCCGGCCCAAAAAGGGTCAGCAGCTGAACGGCGATGGCACCCAGTTTATAAACCGCAATATGTGAGATTAAGGTTTCAGGACGCTGAGAAAGCAGGATTCCGACTCTGTCGGTACGTTCGATGTCATTTACCTTTAAAGCATTGGCTAACTGATTTGACATGTTTCTTAATTGCCGGAAAGTATATTTTTGTTTCCTTCCCTGCGGGTCTATGTAAATGAGGGCCAATCGATGTTTGTCGCCGGCCCACTTGTCACAGACATCGACACCGATGTTGTAATACTCCGGGATTTCCCATTTGAAGTTATTGCATACTTCCTCATAGGTTCCACCGCTGAGCATACATTCCTCCTCCTGAAACGGTCTGCAGGATAATCGTTTCTTTATTAATCCGGCATCAAGGACCCGCCATACCTCAGCTGGATGTCCACTATTGATAGCGCCTGGATCAGCGGTGGTCAAGTGCAAATTTTATTCGGGTGCATGGTATGTATGTTTTTAGCCAAGCTTGCACAGGAGGCTTCAGACTGTCAACCATTAGCAACTCGGCAGCTGCACAATGATTTTGATTTCAGGAAAGGTTGGACTGAAATGGCTGCACATTAAAGGTCAGCAGGTGAAAACATCATGGGCCAAATATCACCCATCCGGAACCCTTCCGGGAATGGATCAGACGGGTCCAAAACATAAGTGTTGAATCCGGTGATCCAGGCCCGTCCACTGAGGGCCGGCACAACGGCTTTATAGGGCCCCACAGTCGTCTCTCTTATGAGTCGACCGGTAAAAATGGTTCCTAAAAGGCCTTCATGGTTGAAATCTTCGTTCAATTCCAATTGACCCTTTGCATGAAGTGCGGCCATTTTGGCGCATGTTCCGGTACCGCAGGGGCAGCGGTCAAGAGCGCCAGTCCAGGTTTCAGGTTTGTTCCAGTCCAAGGGTCCCGTTGCTACCGTGACCGCATTTTTAAGGTGGGCCTCGGGGTGGGTCGGGGGCCCGGAAATTAGGGAAATAGTGACATTTTTGAATTCCTGATTTTCCGGGTGAACCACTGGCAGTTGTTCGGCGGCGGCGGCCCTCAGCCTGGAAGAAATGCGCGTGATCTCCCTTCCATTTTCTTTCGTGAGCGCCAGGCTGTCAAATTGTCCGGAATCAGCGATGACATAAAACATGCCGCCCCATGCCACATCGACAATTATCTGTCCCAGCCCCTTAACGTCAATCCCGACATCCGTGTGGGTAGCAAAGGCGGGAACATTTTCGAAGGTGACATTTACCACTTTTCCGTTAACACAATCGGCTTTGATCCCGATAAGGCCGGACGGCGACTCGAGCGTCAATTCGGTTGCCGGCTCTTTCATGGGTAGAATCCCGGTTTCCAAAAGAACTGTGACCACAGAGATGGTATTTCCCCCGGACATAGGCGGATATTCGGTTTGCTCCATTATAATAAAGCCAGCGTCCGCATCAGGATGACACGGAGGAACAATGAGGTTGCAGCAAACGGAAGGATAACCACGGGGCTCACGGAGCATCATCAGCCTTAGATCATCTCCTTTAGTCTCCAGCCACTTCATTTTCTCAAAAACGCTTGAACCGGGAATATTGGGAACACCACCGGTAATCACGCGCATGGGTTCTCCTGCATGGGTATCAACGGCGGTAATCATTTTTTTAAATGCCATTTTTTTCCATTCTGATTTAATCAGAGCTAAGCTCTCTGACCAACGCCCAACTCCTCGCGGGTGAAACGGATGCTATCGACAACGGCCTGATATTCGCGGCGGCGAGCTTCCTCGCAGCCGTCGGCACCGGGATCAAATTCCACTTCGATGTTGAGGCGTTTCATATTGGAATTCGCTTTGATGACCTGATAGGCTTGCCGCATCGGGACATCTCCCGTCCCTGTCGCCACCCCGATGATGCGGCAGCCATACTGATCAAAGACAATGCGATGATCGGAGAAATGATTTGTATAGGACAGGGGTGCCAGCTTGCGGATGGCGGTCAGCGGATCTTCTCCCACCATCAGTGAATTGTTCGTGTCAACGCAGACCCCCACATAAGGGTGGTTAACACGGTTGACAATCCAGAGCACTTCAGCACTGAATGCTTCGGTATGATTTTCCAGGCAGATCCTGACACCCGCATTCTGAGCGACGGGAGCGGCGGCTTCGGCCTTGCGGGCGATAGCCTCCAGCTGGGGAATGATCTGGGGATGAAAGGCGGAACCGCATACAGGATGGGCTCTGTGAATGTCCATGCTAATTTTGCCGATATCCGAACCGATCGACTCGGCAATGGCGATACCCTCCTCCATGGTATGGG
>JAJRVC010000164.1 GCA_024277475.1 Deltaproteobacteria bacterium | reverse complement strand
TGTAACCAAGCATTATGAAAAAGGCAAAAAGATTTCTAACAAACAAATGGCGTCACTCAAAATCAATCGACATGAAATATTCCCCCAATGGAATTACACTTTAATGGCATGAAAATGTGAAATTATTCTTGAGTGACTCCTATGTGAACTTTTATGGTGATGACCGCGTATTTACAGAAGGGCTGATCCCAGCTTTACGGGCGAAATTATCCAGCCTTTCTGAATTTGTTCGCGAAATAAAGGTCGGCTTTGCCAGGTATTACAACAAAAGGCATAACCGGCGCGGCTATTTTTGGGGCGACCGGTTCAAAAGTGTCATTGTGGATAAAGGAGAGAGCCTCATAAACTGTCTGGCCTACATAGATCTAAATCCCTTGCGTGCCGGCATCGTTACCCGGCCGGAGGACTACCGGTGGAATTCCCTTGGCTACCATGTGCAGACCAACAACCGGGATAAGCTTCTTTCGACTGATTTCGGGTTAACGGAATTTAATGTCAAAAGCGAAAAGGAGCGCATCAGAAGGTATCGCCGATATGTGTATGAAGCCGGGGCGGTAAACCAGCCGGAGAAGGGCAAAGCCAGGGTAATTGGCGACAAAATACTTGAAAAGGAGCGCAAGCGGGAGTTTGAACTCAGCCGAAGCGACCGATTCAGGTTCCGCACGCGCTATTTTACGGATTCCGGCGTCATCGGCTCTAAAGAATTTGTTTCAAAGACGTATCTGCGCTTCAAACATCACTTTAATTCAAAAAATGAAAAAAGACCAAAACCTGTAAAGGGATTATCCGGCGTTTATTCTTTGAAGCGACTGTCTGAAGTCATTTGAAAAAAGTTTTAGCAAGGACGGGCACAATTTGGGCACAATCTGTTGCCATTAAGAATTTGACTCTTTCTTAATGATTCTATAGGTTTCTTCGTAGATAGTTTTGCGAGGTCCGACCGCTACAAGGTCGATGGTTTGTTTCGTGGATAGGCAATAAATTATTCTGAATCTGCTGATTCGGTAACTCTTTAATCCCTCCAAATCTTCCTTGAGCGACTTGCCGGACTCAGGGCCAGCCAAGATGTGCCGCAACCCGGCCCTGATCTTTCTTTTCAGCTGCGGGTGACAACCTCTGATTAAAGCTACGATCTCATCAGGAACCCTGAGCTTTCTTCGAATACGGTCTTTCGATGCCATTAGTTAATCGAACAGCTCCTCTAAAGTATATACGCTGGTTTTTTTCTTCAATGCAGAAATACCCTTTTTTATTTCTGTCATCAAATCTTCATCAAATTTTATCGCAATGGTTTCCTTCCAGCCTTCAAATTCATCAGGGCTAACTAAAACTGCCGCCGGTCGTCCATTTTTTGTGATGACAACCTCTGCGTCGGTTGACTGAACTTTCTCAATTAGTTCGCTCAGTTTCATTTTTGCTTCGGATAAAGAAAGAGTTTCCATATTATGACCTCAATTATAGTCGACTTAAATTATGGTCATACTTTAATAAACTATTTTGAACATGTCAAACAGAAAAAAAGAAAGCCCGGGGAATATACACCCGGGCTTTTTATTTTATGGTGCCGAGGGACAGAATCGAACTGCCGACATGGGGATTTTCAGACCAACTTTTTGATAACCCAAAATTGTTGTAATTACAAGCAGTTGGTTCTATGCCGCTTTTTCAACTAACTTTTGGTTTCGTTTGGAACTGTTTGGAAACATTTGGCCTTGACGGGCACAATTTGGGCCCAGTATCATTCGTTAGAAACCCTTCTGCTTATTCCATTCCAACAAAATATTGCTAAAATCAATAGTCAAATCCCAAGTCCTTTTTAAAAGTTTGATCCATCAGCGATTTACCCGCATAATAATCCACTACATAATAAAGATGTGGCCGCAAAAAGGCACAAAAAACACAAAAATAAAATTTTACACTTAATAATTTCAATGGGTTATAAGATCAAAATTCGAGAATTTTGACTTTTTACGAGATTATCAATAAACGGTTACAATAAAAAATTTCTATTTATGTTTACATGATAATATAAAGTTATTGTATCCTTCACGGTTTCAGCTTGTAGGTTCGCTCAATCACAACAGCGATATCCGGTCCTTTCCAATAAGGCGCGATCCACCGCATCCGTTGGTCCTTCCAACCAGGAGCCGCGCGACGCCAGTGGCCGCGAACCATGAAACGGTGGAGGATTGTCCGACCGCTGGGGATCCGTTCCAGTTGCTGGAAATTGCGTAAGTGAGAAATTTCAATGGCACCCGGCAGGAAGAACACGTCCTCATTGCTGAAGACAGGTGCCGGTGACTCAGATTTCGCTTTCTTGCTCTGCACTCCGGACGGACTCTTTCGGTGCTGTCGCTCGACACCTGGACTTACCGCGTAGAGAACAGCGTTTAGCGTGACATGCAGCAATGCCTCCAGCGGATTTGCATCCGGCACGTCAGAGCCTGTGACAACCGGCAGCGCTGACTTTTCGGGCAACGGCCGAATTAGAGAATCCTCATTAAGCGGAACTTCATGCGTGAGCAGATGAGGGGGGTCGGCGCCAAGGGCGTCGAAGGCAAACCAGATGCGAAGCACCCGGTTCGAGACATGCCTATCTTCCCTCACGTAGACTGTAGCAACCCGCAAGAAGTGCCCCGACAGAGGTGACTTCGGGTCCACGGATAGCATCCGCTCGGCAAGCGAGAGCACGTAGCGGTCCGTGAAAACCAACGCGAAGCAGGCAAAGGGAACACGCAGATCGGATCCAGGTACATCCAGGTCCGTTTTCGACAGCATGTAAGCCAGAGATTCGTCGACCCAGAAAGTCTTGCGACGATGCAACTCGAAATTGATCATGAGCTCGATATGTGCCGTCAGAATATCGGCTCCGGGCACGGTCCTGTCCTGACCCGCTATTTCCCGGGACCGGTTCTCTCGCAGGAACCGTTGAATTTCCAAGTTTGTCCTAATCTCTTCAGCCGTCATGATGGTGGCTCTATCATCAAAGCCGGGCTGCCGACGCAGTTGCTCTGCAATACTCCGGCACAGCCCGCCTAAACCGGGCACCATAGAAAACATGTGCTCATGCGCAAGCGGAGGAATATATGCCGGCCTGGAACCGTCCTCGAATCCCAGTTCACGCCACATCCATGAGGGATCGTATGCGGGGGCTCCATTTTTGAGGGCTATATGATACGTACCTTCCAACCCGTGAATTAGATCGATCAGTTTCGGGCGCAATGTAGCATCGGCAGCGGCCTCCCGAGGCGTGTGATCGTCCAATGCCGGTATCGTTTCGTCAAGCCACTTGCGATAGTACCGGGCCTGGGCATCGAGAGTCAGTGCTTCCTCCACCTCAGGGGGAAGGTCTTCCGACGTTGCCAGACTGCTGTCCGAGTGATCCCCCGCGCGAAGCCGTTCGCGCACCTTCATCTCAATGTTCTCATGGGTTGTGGAGCGATGGCGGATCATACCTGCAGCCAGCCGATCGAGCAAAGTGAGTCCGCGCTCACCACGCCCGACCGAGTTGCACTCGATCTCCAAAATTTCCCCTTTCAAGACTATCCTGCCCAAGGTGACAAGATCTCCTTTTTGGTTTGTTCCAGACCATATCCAGGCGGTTCCGTCCTCTTCAAGCGCAAGTTCTTTTGCGCTATTAAGCGCCGCTTCCAGGCCGGCGGAATCAAGGATTTCGAACTGGATGACTGTTATTATAATGTCCTCGCCGTCCGTGTTTGTCAGGTGTGGGATGGGTGGATCGAGAAGGCAGGACATCCAAGCATCGTGAAAGAAAGGACCCATTTCCTTGTAAAAATCTGTTTCGCCCGCTTGCGGATGCTCGCGCCGGTACTTCTTTCGGTACGATGAGAGCTGCGAGATCGTCTGCTCACGGATGAGCTCGGGAATATGAAGAATACCGCTCTCGATCTCCGGCTGTCCGGACGGACCGCGTGCGATAACGCGCGCAACAACCAGTGCGTGTCGAGTCAAAGACCGCGAGCCGAGCCGCTCACGTACCGTGACTTTGGCACCGCCGAGGACGTCACGCAGGGTTAGCGACTCCCCGGGCACGAGATCAACGACCTCGTATAAAAGCAGAGCGGTTTCGCGGAGGAGTTTGAGATACCGCAACACCCCAGAATCGAGCAGCGGATTCCGCTCTAAAAAAAGATCCACCACGAGCGCATCACCGGAGAGCCGGTAATCAAGGTAGAACCACATGCCGTACACCGCTTCGCTTTGATCAATCCAAATGGGGTTAAGTTCGTCGAGACGATCATCCCATGGAGCGTGTAATGAGTCATACGCCGCATCATCCTCCTGGCCCAGTTCCTTCTCGACAAAGCGTTCAAGCATCCTAAGCGCTCTTTGGCGCTCTTCCGGCGTGAAGCCGAGAGCAGCCGGGACACCCTTTGTCAGGCAGCACCGCTTGTACTTTTTCCCGCTGCCACATGGGCAGGGCTGATTGCGACCGATTTTGGCCATGCGATTCGCGTTTCTTTGGGTTTGATATATTTATTCTGACTATTAAACCATATTTCAATTTTTTTTTGAAAGCGACTTAACGATAAAGCTTTGAAGACAAGCAGGAAAACGATGTCACGGCTCGCGAGGCGAGATTGAATGCCCTTGGGACATTGCATCATATGGTTGTGCGAAGAACTGTCCTCTCCGATACCGGTGTTTAATAACCAGCCGTACTCGATGCCCCAGATTTACCCTTGTTGCAACTATGGGGTTTAGTTCGGCACCGTCAAAAATCAGGAAGCTCTTAGCAGCGATTCTTCTACAGCCGCAGGCACTTTAATAGGAGCAAAATACGAGGCAGGATATAAATAATCCTCACCGCTTTCATCAATCACCCTTAAATCATCGTCAGTCGCTGCGTCTTTATCGGGTACCACACGGTAAATTTTGTGCAATTCCAATGACGCAGGGTACCCCTCATTGTTAATGCAAACCACAAACTGTGAGGTTGATTCATTTTTCTTTTTCATATCTTATTCCAAATATCGTTTACGCTTTATTTCTTTTCTCCCTATTCCGTGTGCTTCATACCAATGAAGCTCGGCCAAACAAACTCTTCCATTGCTGAGTCGGATATGGGCAACACTTTTCATCTTACGCCAATTGCCCCGGCCATAATTCCGGTGCAAGCGATCAAGGTCTCGGATACCCGACGCCCTTGCAATCGTTTCAAGTACCGTGATTTCGTCAATAATCTCGAAATTCATTCATCATATCTGAAAAATCGTTTCACCCTACATTATTTATTTATCAATAAGTGCAGGGTATGATAACCAAAAAGACAGGTAATCGTCAAGTTCGCAAATAAAACCATTTCAGGTTTTACAAATAATGCGTTTTTGAATAGTTGTGACTTTTTGGTATTCGCCCTAATAGCAGTTCCTCATTTGGTGGGCAAAAAAATGCCCTTATAATCCACATCCGAATCTGGCGTTGCCGTGCCATAAAGGATTTTCTTTTTATTGCCATAGAAGATGAAATTCAGGACAGGCTTTTCTAATCTATCGATTAGTTCAAAGCGCTTTAGGTCCTCAAACCCTTCTGTGATTCTATCCCTGTATTTTTTTAAAAGAATGTCTCCAAGGTGCGGTTTCTTTTTCGTTGGGATGCCTGCCTTGTTGATGCCTGTTTCGTTTTTCATACTCATGGATTAGCAAAGATTATTTCGATTTTAAAATGATTTAGAGCAACCCTCAAGGAAGTTGGTCCTTTTTGTCCAGGTATGATAAATAGAAATCAGGACAATTAAGCAGCCCGCAGCGGCTTAATGCGTTCAATCTCATCCCGGCTTTCTTTTTGGGCTTTCCAAAGATCCACAGCGCGCTGCGCATTTAACCAAAGCTCCGGCGTGTTTCCAAACAATCTGGACAACCGCAAAGCCATGGCCGGGGATACTGCACGGCGTTCCAGCAATAGTTCATTGACCGTTTGCCGGGAAACGCCGAGCTCTTTTGCAAGGCCGGATGTCGTAAGATTATAATCCGGCATGAAATCCTCTCGCAGCATCTCTCCCGGATGAGTCGGTGTGATTTCACGTTGTTTAATATTTTTAATGCTCATTATCTGCTCCTCAGTGATAATCTGTTATTTCGACTTCATATGCATCACCATCAACAAATTTGAAACATATTCGCCACTGATCATTGATTGATATAGAGTATTGCCCTTTTCTACTTCCTTTGAGGGTGTGGAGCCGGTTGCTCGGCGGCACTTTTAAATCGTCCAGGCTATTTGCCAAATCGATGTATTCCAGTCGCCGAATGGCTCTTTTAATGAGATTGGCTGCAATACGTTTCGATTTGCCTTTGAGGTAAATTTCCTGGGTATGTTTATCTGCAAAGGTTTTGATCATTATTTGGAGTGTAATCCGTCACGTGACAGATGTCAAGAAAAAAGAACCGCATCATGAATAAAAAATGATTGTGTCTTTTTTGACACCCATTTAAACAAAAAAGCACCCACGAATAATTCGTAAGTGCTTGATTTTACTGGTGCCGAGGGACAGAATCGAACTGCCGACACGGGGATTTTCAGTCAATAGCCTCGAGCTTCCTAACCTCCTAATTTGACATAACTTACTGAAATCATTGTATCCGAATTTTCCACATATTTGCTGATTTTCCACACTTTAGTAAATTTTAGACAATTTTCCCCACACAATCCCCACACCGCCGGGTTGACCATGTGTATTTGCAAACGAAATGAAATACTTTTAGCCTCATCATTGATTGTGTAAGCATACAGCCGGGAACAAAAAAAATCAATTGAAGCAGCAACCACAACATATTGTGATTGACAGTAAATCAGATTTCATGAAGAGGTTGTAAATTTTTCCCAGATTTTTAGCTATACATATAATAGTATGTTCCGGTGGAATTGGGCGGCACAGAGGAGTGCCAGTCTCAAAGAATAACCTTTATGTCTCCTAAACATGCGCCCTTCTCATGCATCATGCACTTATCGATCTTTGGATCGATGCTATATTTTATTCCCAGGGCTTCAAGCCAACATTCGATTCTATACATCACCCCACACCTGTATCCATCTATAATCCCAATCTGCTTCATGCCCTTATATGCAAAGCATTGCCCGCTTTCCCATTCCCAGTGCAAAAGATCTTTTGAGAATGCCCGGAACTGAAATTTCTCAAAAACTGAACCGGGCAGAATGACTTCAAGGGCTTCAAGCATGAAATCCTTGAGTTCTTCGAAGGTCCCAATCTTTTCCCCACCTATCCCCAGGGCCTTCTTAACCCTTTCAATCTCAACAGGAGCAAGGGATCGAATGGCAGCTTTATTCAATTTATTCGCTTTATCGACACCTAATTCCCGGTAAGTGTGGTAAAACCACATACCGTCATGAGTAAGCCACCCTTTAGCCAATAAATCTCTTATTTCTTTCTTTCTGATTTTATTTAATACGCTCACGTGCTATAGCGCTCAGATAAATTGATACACTTTCGCTCAGATAAATTGATACAGTTCCTTACCAGAGAGCCCCCCCTCTAAAAGACCAATTTCAAGCTTTACAAAATAAGAGCCCTCGTTATATCCAAAAGATTGCCAAAAT
>JAJRVC010000163.1 GCA_024277475.1 Deltaproteobacteria bacterium | reverse complement strand
AGTTCTTCGTCCAGGCGCATCTGCAGATAGCGCATGTTAAACAGTCCGGTAAGTGAATCGTGCAGCGCCATCTCCTCCAGTAGATCTTCACGGGAGCCGACCATCGCCCCGAAGATACCGAAGGCTGTTATGGTACCCAAAAACACATACAGGTACAAAAAAGGCCGTTGCGCTATATCCGTGAGTGGATTCAGCCCGATAGCCAGTTCTGTACCTATCAGTCCAATGTCTGTCGCCACCGCCAGCAGGCTGAATTGGACCATGCGTTTGTTGCGGCGGGAGATGCCTCCGTGCGCAATAATGTTTGTCATGGTGGTTTTACCATTGCCTGATTTCCGGATCACAAAATAAGACAGATCCTATTTCCTTTTCTTGGGCGGATGACATTGCTTACAGGATGTAAGGGCTGCTTTTTCAGCGATCTTATTAATCAAGACATCCGCAGTCTCATCCTGATCCAAAGTTTTTCTATTTCAATGGCAACGAACACTACGGCCGACAGGGCTATGGTCAGCGCCAATTCATACAGGGTCAGCGGCACTGTGTTAAAAACCGGGTTTAAAAACGGTATATATACGGTGGTCAGTTGCAAAACAAAGGTTAACAGCACGCACCCAGCAGTGGTTTGTTGCTGAAGACGCCGATTTTAAACAGTGAGTCATGCTCGGAGCGTAGCCCCCCACCGCCATTCTGCCGATTACCAGCGCCGTGAATATCATTAGTGCTGTTTTCTTCTTTTTTTTCCTCCAGCTCGTTGGGACCGTATTTTTTAAACCGATTTTGCGCTTCCTCCGCCGATAGACCGGTAACTGATGAATTTAGCTCCTCGACAACTTCACCCGACTCCTTTTGATACCAATCCATACCCGTTTCACCTTTCATTTTTTCGCCTTGATTGGCTACACGCTCCGCTTACCCGGCGAATCCGGGCGGAGCAAACCCGCCGTTGCCAAGGCAATTTGAGCCGCTTTTTCAAAAGAGTTCAGGGCACCGCCGGAAACAGACAGATTTTTCGCAATATTTTGATTGGGGACCGACTATTAGGGATCATATCTAACAAATCACACAATCCGACAAACCCGGGGGCTATACAACGAACTTTGCCTGAATGCTGATGGAGATCACACCTGTGATTTCCGCTACCCTGCTCTTTAGAAAAAGGATATCCCGCGGGTGATCGAGGGTGGTACGAAGGTACACGGCGCCTTCTTTGAACGTAACATTAACATCTACGCTCTGGAGCCTGCGTTGGGTCTGGAAGAGTTCCATGATTTTGCGTTCGATGGCCGGATCGGTCCGCGGCAACCGGGGCACGACACGAATCTCATTGTCAACTTCGACTACCCCTTTGGTCTTCCATGCGATTTGTTCGTAAAGCATCTTCTGAAGATACAAGCCAACCATACCATGTAATACGACGTATCCATCCTCCACGGCAAGGTCGACTTTCGTGCCCTTCAGGCGAAAGGTGTCGGCTGCTTTGTCTTCAATTCGTTGCTTAATAATTTTGTCGCTCGTGGCCGGCTCTGCGCCGGCATAGGCGATCCCAGACATGATTATGATCAAAGCAACAAACAACAGCAATTTAGGTTTTTTTTTCATCTCTTCACCTCTCTTCCGGATTAGTTTCCTACAAATGAATTTTGTGCATCTTGTGGCAAAATATTCTTTTACCGGCAACGCGGGTTACTCTGAAAATTGCCTAATTTTAAGTTGTTTTTTACTTAACTGATCGTATACTTACCAGATCCCAAAACACGTGCGTGCTTATAAACAGACGTAGCGAAGTGATACTACAATTATAGTCATTTCATCAGCCTACAGCGGTTTAGCTCATTTTTCCGGTTTATCCGGGTCAGGTGTAATGCTCCGGCAACAAATAACGCAGAAGACAGCCCACGCCGCCGTACTGGTTCAAAACGTGACTGCCACTTACCGTTTCAATCTTAATACCGTGGCGAACCGCCAATTTTACCAGCTTTTCTTTTATCTCTCCCTCGTAAAATTCTTTTGCCAATACCAACATATCCGCCTGCCCACGTTTCAGAGCTTCAAGAGTGGCTTCCGATCCGACCACCGCCAGGCCGTTGGTGTTTATCTGCCGCTGGAGCATTTCAACGGCCGCGAGTGATTCTTTTTGCTCCTGATCGATAAAGGCGGCAAGGGTTGCTTCCACTACGGAGCCTATTTCGGCGCGTTCACCAATTACGACCGTATCGACAAGTCTTTCCGCGAGGCGTTTGGGCAGCGCCTTTTTCAGCCGTGAGGTCCTTTGCGGACTTCCAGCTAAAATCAGGTGAGTGTGTCCGCCGGCTGATATTACCTGCTCTAGAATCCGGATCTTGTCTTTGATGAACTTGCTGCTGCGATCCTTGCGGTGATTCCGGTAGTGCTCTTTGGTCCATTCTCGGCCTATGCGTTTTCGTAGCTCCGGTCTTTCCATCCACAAAGATTCTGTGACGGAACCTGTGTGGACCTCCAGAATACGAGCGCTTTTCTCAGTGGAAATGACAACCACGTAACGGTGATAGGTGTCCATCAGCTCAATGAGCGGATAGATGTGCGGCGTCAGATCCATGACAATCTGATTCGGCAAGGGTACATGAAATTCGAGTGCAATAAAGAAGGGCTCGGAACCTTCCCGGGAGAAAATTGCTATTCCTTTTTTCCCGCCCAACGGCTTTTTACTTAGAAAAGAGTAAATTTTTCCCATTGTTTTGCTAAAGTTTTTCCGCAACCCATCCGGCACGCTTTTTGCCAGCAGCAACTCCCGCTCTTTCAAAAAATCCCGACAGCTGGCGGAACTTTTTTCCAGATTAAGGTAACAACTGATAAAAATGCTGTCGGTTTCATCCATCATTGCCAGACTGCGAATACATTCCTGCAGGTCCTTATGCTCCATGACATTTCTCCTAATGGTAATTAGCGTCGGATTTGCTCACTCCGGCAACAGATCGTAAAAATAGCGCATGGCATCGGATCTTGTAATGACACCGATGACACGGCCGCGTTCCACCACCGGAAGGCGACCAATGTCATGCTTTATCATCAAGCGGGCTGCCTGCATCGGACTTTTCCCAGGTTTTATTGTAACTACCTGCGTGGTCATAAAGGCCCTGACCGGGGCACTTAAAGCCGACGTTTTTTTTGCTTTCCAAAAATCCCGTCTTGATATAATACCCACAAGCCTGCCGTCATCCAATACCGGTATTCCCGTGTGCCCCTTTTCTCTTAAAACAGTGTAAACCTGTTTCATGCGGGTTTCAGGAGATACCGTCACCACCGGATAAGACATCAGGTCGCTGATCTGAACAGCAGCGGGTTGATTGCCGCTGATCAGTTTGACGATCTTCTGTTCCACGGCATCGGAGTTGGCGGATTTGATCAAGACGGAACCGGCGGCCGGATGGCCGCCTCCGCCCAAAACGCGCATGATGAGCCCCACATCGAGTCCGTTTGTGCCGCTGCGGCCGATGACAATGGTATTGCCGCGGTTTTGGTGAACAAAAATACCAAAAGCCGCATCCACATTTAAAATCTCCCGGTACATCCCGACCACTACAGCCAGGCCGTTCACATGTCCGGTTATATCCAATTTATTGATACCGATCTGATAACCGCCGAACCGCTTTATTTCGGTGGACTGCAGCATTCGGGTCAAAATTTTTCTCTGGCTCTCACCATAGGCTGGGCGTAAAAACGAGTTGAGAACGCTTAGATCCGCCCCTTGCTGTAAAAGATAGGCTGCGGCAAGGGCATCCTCGGCTTTTGTGGCAGGAAACGTCAGATTGCCAGTGTCTTCATAAATTCCGGCTAAAAAAAGAGTAGCCTGTATGGGAGTTAATCTTTTGTTTTGTTTTTTTAAATTTCGGATCAACAGTGTGACATTGGCCCCGACGGCATCCTCGCATTGCCAGGTCGAATCGATGTCTCCCGCAGTTAAATGATGGTCCCACAGGAATATTTCGAGGTTTTTCTTTTTTTTCAACTTATCCATCCGATCAAGGCGGTTCCATCTGTTGGTATCGACAACGATCAAACTCATCACTGCTTCAAGTTCAATTTCATCCGGTGTGTGAACATCAAACAGGTCCTTATGGATTGACAAAAAGGCCTTAACGTTCGGATTCAGGCTGTTGGGCAGCACCGCAACCGCCTCGGGATACAGAATCTTTGCCGCCAGCACGGAGGCTGCGCCGTCAAAATCGGTGCCTTTATGGGTTGTTATTATCTGCATACAGCGATCCTCAATTGACTCAGGTACTAATAACATGTTGTCAGAAAAACGGGCTAAGGGCCTAAACTGGCCAGGGTTGAACGGCTGTTTTACTGTCGGCGGCATTGCAAAATTTGTAGGTTCAGGATTAGACCTCTTCCAGCTTGACCGGAGAAACAAAACCTTCCGGCTTTACCGTCAGCACTGAACAATCGACCTGCTGAAGTACGTTTTCGGCGGTATTGCCAATGAAAAATCCCGCCACACCTGTTCGGCAAACCGTGCCCATGACAATCAGATCGATTCCGTGTTCGGCGGCCAGATCGGTGATCAACGCAGCCGGATCACCTTTTGAAAAATGCAGCCGGTGATTCAGGTTTTTCAATGAATAATTTCCAATAAGCTTGTCGAACTCTTTCTTATGTATAGCCCTGGTTTGGTCAGCCAACTGATCGATCGTTTCACGGCACGGATTTCCTTTTGCTTAAAGTTTTGCTCTGATAGCCAGCTGGTAGGCGTTCATAGGTTCAGAGTTCACCGTTTAGGAGTTCAGGTTTCTCTATGTTCACGGGTTCAGAGTTCAATCTAACATCGGAATCCTGGTCCTCTGGGCCTCCGGCTCGTAAGGGTACGATCCTACGCCTCGGAGAGCCAGGTCAGAAACAACTAGCTCTGCCTTGAAAATAATACAAAGTGTGGAGTGATCTAAAGTTAATGTATTACAATTACTTCGCTCTGTCGTTTATAAAAAAGATAGAATTCCTTAACTTTAGGCACTTTAGTTCACTTTAGCTCATTTTAGGCACTCGTATGTAATAAAACCAGCACTCCCTTTCAGGGAGGAACCAGTGCCGGGCCCTCTGGACCCGGGT
>JAJRVC010000162.1 GCA_024277475.1 Deltaproteobacteria bacterium | reverse complement strand
TAAACAACATGGCAAAATCGACCCCATCCTTTGAATTCACCAGGGGAGACATCCACAAAATGGTGCTTTCACTATTATATCGTGTATAATTACAGATCATTAGATATTCTTTGCCATGTTATTTATGCAACATGGAGGTAACCTAAACTCACGATAAACAACGCGCAACCCTTCTTACCCCGTCAAACACGGCTTGCGGGCAGCTGTCGTTTCATCGAGTCTTCTTCGCCGACAGCTTGTAGGCGCTTCGTGCAAAAGCTCCGGATTTTCTTCGGCTTCTGCAGCAATAGCTTTCATGGATTCTATGAAAAGATCGATGTCTTCCTTAGATTCGGTTTCAGTCGGTTCGATCATGATGGCTCCGGCAACAACCAGCGGAAAGTAAATGGTGGGAGGATGAAACCCATAATCCATCAGCCGTTTGACCATGTCCAGGGTGGTTATCTTGTGCTTGTGCTGCCATTGATCGGAAAAAACGCATTCGTGCATGCAGGGCCGGTCATAGGCCAATTGGAAAGTCCGCTTCAATCGCTCTTTGATGTAATTAGCATTTAAAACGGCCAGCTGACTGGCTTTTTTTAGGTTTTTTGCACCCAGGCTTAAAATGTAACTGTAGGCTTTTACCAGAACCCCCACGTTTCCGTTAAAAGCATGAAGCTTTCCAATGGATTGCGGAAAATCCTCTGAAAGAAGATATCGACCCTTATTTTCTATGACACGGGGTACCGGCAAAAAAGGTGCCAGATGATTCATGACACAGACAGGACCGGAACCCGGACCGCCCCCACCGTGGGGCGTTGAGAAAGTTTTGTGAAGATTTAAATGCAGAACATCGATGCCGATTTTGCCCATATGGACAATTCCCATCACTGCGTTCAGATTGGCGCCGTCTCCGTATACAAGACCGCCTTTGGCATGTACGATAGCGGCTATTTTTTTTATGTTATCTTCAAACAATCCCAGGGTATTAGGGTTGGTCACCATGATGCCGGCGGTTTCCTCATCCATGACATCGGCCACATCTTCGGGCGCCAGAATCCCTTTTTCATTGGATTTTACCGGCACCGGTTTATAGCCGCACAGGGCGGCACTGGCCGGATTGGTGCCGTGGGCCGTGTCCGGCACAATGATCTTTGAACGTGGTGCCCCTAGGCTCTGATGGTAGGCATAAAACAGCAACATGCCGGTAAGCTCCCCTTGGGCGCCGGCAGCCGGCTGGAGAGTGGCGGCCTCCATGCCGGTGATTTCCACCAGGAAGCGTTCAAGATCATACATGAGTTTAAGGATGCCCTGGGAAAGATTTGGTGGAAGCATGGGGTGTGCCGCGGCAAACCCCGGTTGTGCAGCCTGTCTTTCATTGGTTTTGGGATTATATTTCATGGTACAGGAGCCCAGTGGATACATGCCACTGTCTAGCCCGAAATTCCACTGGGACAACCGGGTGTAATGGCGAATAACGTCAACTTCACTCAAATCGGGAAGGTCCGGGTCCTCCCCGACCAATTTTTGATCCAGAGGATAGGATTCAACATCCCGGCGAGGTAAAGAAAATCCACATCTTCCCTTTTTCCCCTTCTCCCAGAGCAGTGGTTCGTTTAAAATCAGGCCGGTGGTGCCTGGATATTCTTTCATGACGCAACCTCCATAGTTCCGGACAAGCCGGATGATTATTTAATCGCTTTGACCAACTGATCCATGTCTTCTTTGCTGATAGTTTCCGTAACACATAGCAGATAATGATTGGCCAGTTCGGGATAATAACATTCCAGCGGTAAACCGGCGATGATTTTGTCGGCTATCAGACGTTCATGGGTCTTTTCAAAGCCGTCACCAAAATCAACGACAAATTCGTTAAATGTCGGTCGTTCAAAGGGGATGGTGAATCCGGCGCAGCGCAGTGCTGCCTTGAGGTACTCGCACTTGTCATAATTCAGCCGGGCGAGTTTTTTTATACCGGATCCGCCGAGGGAGGATAAGTACATGGCCGATGCCAGGGCGCACAGACTTTGGTTGGTACAGATGTTGGATGTCGCTTTTTCCCGGCGGATATGTTGCTCGCGGGTGGCCAGGGTTAACACAAAACCGCGTTTTCCGTCAGCATCGACGGTTTGTCCCACCAAACGTCCCGGCATGTTGCGTACATACTTCATCCGTACGGCAAACATACCCAGGGCCGGCCCGCCAAAGGAGCGGGGGATTCCCAGACTTTGGCCTTCCCCGGCCACAATGTCGGCGCCCTGGCTGCCGGGATTCTTAATCAGGCCGTAAGCCAGGGGCTCACTGAATCCTACGACAGTGAGCGCCTGTTTTTTTCGTGCTTTGTCCCCAATGGTTTTGAGGTTTTCGATGCAGCCGAAAAAATTGGGAGACTGAACGGCCACCGCCGCCAGATCATCCAGACCCTCAAGGAGAGTCAGATCGGTAGTACCGTCCGGCAGATGGGGAAGCTCCACAATCTCATAATCCGTGGGAGCGAAATATGTTTCGACTACCCGGCGGTAATGCGGATGGACCAGACGCGACACAGCCACCTTTTTGCGCCGAGAAATTCGTAAAGACATCAGCAGCGCTTCCGCCAGGGCGGAAGCACCGTCATATTGTGAAGCATTTGCCACTTCCATGCCGAGCAACCGGGCAGTGAGGGTCTGGTATTCAAAAATGGCCTGTAAGGTTCCCTGGCTCATTTCCGGCTGATAAGGGGTATAGGACGTTACAAATTCCGAGCGGCCCAGCAGATGCGACAGGGATACCGGAATATAATGCTCATAACTGCCGGCACCCATAAACATTTTGTATTCAGGGGAGACAGCCATGCCGCTGCAAAGCACGTCGATGTGATTGTTTAATTCCCATTCGGTCAAAGGCTCCGGCAGCTTCAGCTCGCAATTGCAGCGGCAATCGGCGGGTATGCTCTCAAAAAGATCGTTCAGAGAGCCCACGCCCACCGTCTTCATCATCGCATCAATATCCTCAGGTGTATGCGGCAAGTATCGCATGAATATTATCCTTTCAGGGATGTTAGATAAGCATCTTTGGTCATCAGGCTGTCCAGTTCAGCCGAATCATCCGGCTTGACCTCGATCATCCACCCGTCGGAATAGGGCGTGTCGTTGATCAGCTCGGGGGAATCTTCCAGCGCACCGTTGACTGCAACGATTTCGCCGCCAACCGGCATGTACAGCTCCGAAACGGCTTTGACGGATTCCACGGTGCCGAATTCAGCGCCTTTGTCAAAGGTTTCTCCAACCTCGGGCATTTCCACAAAAACGATGTCTCCCAGCTGATCCTGAGCATAGTCGCTTATTCCGACTTTAACGTTGTCTCCTTCGGCTTTGGCCCATTCATGACTTTCTGCATAGTAAATATCATCCGGTATGATTACATCGTTAATATCCTTCATCGTTCCTCCTCAAAGGTTGGTTGGTTTTCGTTGAAAGTTCAGAGTTGTCATCAATCCAAGATGTAGGGCAGTTTCAAGTTATAGCTTTTGTAAACCACAAATGTTTCCACGGATTGGACATCTTTTAGTTTGGATACCTCATCAGTGTAAAACTCCAGCAGTCCAAACCCGGGTTTTAAGAAGACCACGAGGATCAGATCAAATCGTCCGGTTACCACACTGACGGACACAACGCCGTTTAATTTACTGAACTCCTCTCCTTTTTTGACTAGGTCCATGGTTTTTAATTTGACACCCACCATGACAACACGGTGCTCGGAGATGGAGTCAGGGTTCACCAGCCCGGAAATTTCCAGCACACCATCTTCCATTAGTTTATGAACACGCGATCGTACAGTGTTTTCAGAAAGAGACAGCTGATCGGCGATTTTTCTGTACGATTTTCGGCCGTTGCGGAGATGCTTGATAATTAAGAGGTTGATATTGTCAATTTTCATGGTTTTAGGGGTCGCCCTTCAATCTTGTTTTCTGATAAAGCTGTAAAAAAAAATGATGATACTGTCAATGATTAATTTATTTTTTTACGATATCATCAAATTTAAGTAAGAAATTCTAGTATGTCAAAAAATCGCTCGACTCATGTCAAAAAATCCCTTATTAGATTCCTATCGGGCTTCATCCGACAACATGTTGATAGGAACGTACGGTGTTCCTCCGGCAGGTTCAGGTTTCAGCCGTTAAAAATTTCAAATAACGAAATACAAATGATATTCAAATCACAAAGACTGAACTACAAAACCCCAAACACTTGGCTTTTGATCTCAAATATTCAACCGGCTTGGCCGGGTTGGGTATTGACCGCGCCATATTTTTTGCGTAATTAAAAGTACACCTAGGTTGAGGGGTTCAACATTAAAAAAAAACCCAAAACATCTCGTGTGAAACTACACAGTGTTGGAACAGCGAACCGCAGAATATCGAACCGCAGAATCATGAAGGAGGGAATCGCTGCGCTCTGTCTTTTGAATAAATAAAAAACGATAGAATTCCTCACTTCAACATTCGATGTTTGACGTTCATCAGTTTCTTTTTCAATTAAGCGGACACTTTTCAGGCCGTCGGTGCCGTTCATATCAAAAGGATCGTTTGCCCGGAAAGGCTGTTTATCGTATCGCTGAAAGCGGGAGCAAAAAAAATATCCCGCACTTATAATGTTTTGCAATACTAAAAATTTTAATTTGGCTAACAAAAAAGGGAGCAGTTATGAGAAAAAAATTATTAGCAGTATTGATTATTTCGTGTTTTATCACGAGTTTGGTGTTATTTTCCTGTAGCCCCAAAGAATCGGAAACAATTAAAATCGGAATCAACGCGCCGCTCACCGGTGATATCCCCAAGGTGGGGGAGGGCACCAAATTTGCCGCTCAGATGTGGCTGAAAGACGTTAATGATGCGGGCGGCATTGAAGTCGGCGGAAAGAAATACAGGGTGGAGCTGATTATTGAAGACAATGAATCCAAAGCCGAATCAGCTGTTAAGGCCAACACCAAGCTGATTACCGAGGAAGATGTTCTGGCCATTGTTGGTCCCCAGTCGTCGAAGCAAGCGATTCCCGCCGGCGGTAAAGCCAATGAACTCGGTACGCCGATGGTCAGCCCCTGGTCGACCAACCCTGACACCACCAAAGATCGCCCTTTTGTGTTCCGCGGCTGCTTTTTGGACCCGTTTCAAGGGCCGGTGGTTGCAAAATTTATCAAGAAGGAGTTTGGTTTCACCAAAGCGGCTGTTCTTTACGATGTGGCCAGTGACTACCCCAAGGGGTTGGCCGAATTTTTTAAGGCGGCCTGGGAAGATCTGAACGGCCCCGGTTCGGTCGTTGCCTATGAGAGTTTTACCACCAAAG
>JAJRVC010000161.1 GCA_024277475.1 Deltaproteobacteria bacterium | reverse complement strand
TGCAGTTAACGCGGCTTCGACGAACAATTGACGGAGCGATTTCCCCCAATGTTCGCCGCCGCTAACCATCCCAACGCCAATGACAGCAACTTCTTTATCCACGGTTTCCTCCGTATTGTTTTCGGGTTTGATTACACTTTAGAACTGTTCTTTACTCCATTTTGATCTTCTTGCGATACTTGGCGTAGACGCCGTAGTCCACATAAAATTTTTCCTGATCCAGCATCTGCCGCACCGTTGCAGCCATTTCCTGCACGCGGGTGATTTCCTCAGTGGCTCTCCAGACAAAGGCGTCGCTGCCGGCCCCGGAGCCAAAGGAGACCATCAAAATCCGTTCCCCGGGTTTGACCACATCCAGTATAGCTGCTAAGCCCAGCGGAGAGGAGCCGGAGTAGGTGTTGCCGATATAGGGGCAGAGCAGCCCGGTCTCGATCTGCTCCGGGGAGAACCCCAGCATTTTTGCCGCCCGGGTGGGGAATTTCCCGTTGGGCTGATGAAATACCGCGTGGGCAAAATCCTTCGGTTTGTAGCCGGATTTTTCCAGAATAGCCTTTCCCGCGCCAATGACGTGTTTGAAATAAGCCGGATCGCCGGTAAAGCGTCCCGTGTGTTCCGGGTAGGATTGGTATTCCCGCCGCCAGAAATCCGGCGTGTCGGTCATAAAGGAGAGGGTGTGCTCCACCTCTGCGATGACCTTCTCCTGGCCCATGATGAACGCTGCCGCGCCGGCTGCGGCGGTGTATTCCAGGGCGTCTCCGGGTTTGCCCTGGGACGTGTCCGCCCCAATGGCCAGGGCGTAATCCATCCAGCCGGATTTGACCAGCGCCATGGTCACAAACATGGCCTCGGATCCGGCTTTGCAGGCAAATTCAAAATCGGCGCAGTGTACAAAGGGTGTTGCGTTCAGTGCGTCGGCCACCACCGTCCCGCTGGGTTTTACCGCGTAGGGATGGGATTCCGAGCCGACGTAAACTGCTCCCAGCTTTTGCGGATCGATTCGCGCCCGCTGCAAAGCGTCCCGGGCGGCCTGCACGCTCATACTGATGGTGTCCTGGTCCGGCCCCGGAACCGATTTTTCCTGAAGCAGGAGCCCTTTCTTCAACGCCCCGGCATCGGTGCCCCAGGTTTTGGATATCTCTTCCACCTGGATCCGATGCCGGGGGATGTAGGCCCCGTAACCAACAATGCCTACCATAACGACCTCCTTTTTGGTTAGCGACTGAGTTAATCTAGTTTTCTCCGCCATGAGGAATTTTATATTAGATGATTTACCTTCCGCGTAGCAAATCTCGGTTGAGCGATTCGTCATGTTGGACTTTTAGATAACAATGAATGTAGCTGAAGAACTGCCAACATATTGATTTTTTCATCGTTCGCCGATTATTTTAAACCACTCCTGTATATTAAATCGATTAATTATTTATTACTCAAGTTCATCATCTTAGAAATGTTAACTTACGGCTCTGCACAAAAACTTGTCCTGAGCCGGTCGAAGGGTTCCCTGCCTGAATGCGATACACATATACTCCCGAAGATACCAACATGCCGGTCTCATTTCGACCTTCCCAGGTTACTTGATGCCGCCCGGAATTTACAATTTGATCCACCAATGTTCGTACTTTCCGGCCCGAGATGTCAAAAATCTCCAACTTAACATGTTGAGTTTCGGGTAGGTCAAAAGCAATTATGGTGCTGGGGTTGAACGGATTAGGGTAAGCGGGGTAGAGAGCGTAATCGCGGATAACTTCGCTATTGTCAGACATACCGCTTTCTAACTTGGTTAGCAAAGAACCGTTCTCGATGTTATTCCCGGAAAGATCATTCAAATGGATTTCTTCGGCAAAGGCCGGTTCAACCGGTAGATTGTTGAGCAGTTCCATATCGATGTAGATCGAACTTCCAACCCAATCGCCCACATTAACCACATATTCTTTTTCGATGTAAAAATCTTTGGATTTGATAAGCGGCAATAGTTCTTCCCATTCAAATTGCTTTAGAATGTGTGGGGGATTTTCCCGGGGAATATCATTCCCAGTGTCTGATCTGGCCTTTACCGGCGCTGTTTTCAGTACTGCTCTGAATATCTCCCAATTAGAGATCTCCCAATTAGAGCGGTTGTTCAAACCCGGAACTTCAACGCCGATTCCCCGGAGATTCACCTTTAACTTAAATTGGGTGGAATTGGTAACGGGTGTAAAATAATCGCTGCCCATAAACGTAAATGCTTCCCGGGAAACCGGGGCAAAGGGGATGGTCTTGTTTTGCACAATATCCTCAATCTGTTCTAATTCAACAACCAAAATACCTTACAGAAGCGGATTGATTTGGGAAAGATGAATGATCCCTTCCCGGAAGACATCAGTTCCGGAAGTTTGCTCTAAACTCTCGGTAGTTGGAGTAATCGTTTGATGAACGATATCAAACGGCGAGGCGCTATTCACCGCCCAAACTGCCGAAGCGCCGGAAGCGCCGATACTGCTCATCGATGGCGTCTTTATCCCGGTACCGGTGAATATTTGTGCCTGGCTGTTGGGGTCCCAACCCTGGCCTTCCAGATAGTCTAACTTCGCCAATTTGTTTTCATTCTGAACTTCCCAAATAACATGAAAATAGGGGTCTGGCCAGATGTCGTTATAGCCCACAGAAGGAATAATATTCTCTTTGTTGGAACCATATTGAATATAGCGAGGTTTGCCCCATTGGCCGTTTTCGTCTTTTCTCCGGGCAACAATGATTTTATTACCTACCGCTTCTGTGGGGGTATTGGCTAACTTTTCTCCCGCATTGCAAGTCTCAAATTCGTATTTTGCTGTCCAGGTCAGCATCATAATGTTGGCATTATAATAAGCCTGAGAAATGCAAGGTGTTTCGCTGCCAACAATGCCACAGGAAAGATTAACCGGAGAACCAATCGGGTTATAAGGATCTCCGGGAGAACCATATTGCACCTCTTGATAATATACGGTTCCGTTCCGATCCCAGGTAATCCCAATGGTACTATACCAATTATCGGTAATACTGGGATTACGGCAGTTGGCGTCTGTTCCTTCGATGTCAACAATATAAGAGACGCCACTTTGGTCAGCAAGAGCGTATTTAAGGCCGCTCCCGTTGTTCCAGACAAAATGCCAGGAATAAAGATAATAGGGAGGAGGGAAAATAGACCAGTAGGTGCTTCCAACCACCGGCTGCGGCTCAGAAGCAGTGGTGGTGGTAGAAATCGTTACCGGTGAGTTCCAATTGCTTAAATACGCCTCCCTATATTTGATGTGGTACTTGTTCAAAGAAGGATCGTATTGCTGCCAGACAACACAAACATGGTCTCTCACATTGGCGGTAATCGAAGGGTTTTTGTTGTTACCGCTTCCGTCGCTTAATAAGACTTCATCTGACCAGTAATAAAAACCGGGAGAAGGAAAAGATTGAAAGAGGTATTCGGTATAATATATATCACCATTGTCTTCATACACCACCCGGTAGCCGGGGCCGGTTTCTCCGTCCCAATAAGACGTTGTCCACACCTTGCGCCCGCCGTTGTGGGTGAGGGCGGTGGGGCTCAGGCTTTTCATATGACCGGTAAAAAATGCCGTATAATTTCCATTATTCTGTAATGGCAATTGCCTGTATTTTTGTTTAATCCCGTCACTCCAGTGTGAAAATATGAAATCTATTCCGTTGTTATTCTGATTTATAGCAGAGACTTCTTGCTGCCAATAATAATTCGGTATGGTATAGGGAGAGTTGAAGTTGTTGGATTCGTATTGAATGAAGCCGTCATCATCTCCATAAAAATCATTCTGAATTACATTGTTCCAGGTTGGGGTTTGTTTCAATGCCTCAAATGCATCTATTCTACCATGACCATAAAAGTTATCGAATCCTGGATCGCCTAAATCTACCGCGCTATTCTCCATTATAGTTACTGTTTGAGAATTAGATAAATCCGGATTTATACTTCTTATGAGACCAGCAAGACCTGCTACATGGGGCGCCGAAAAAGACGTGCCAGTGACATTAAATGTATATCCACCCGCCATTGTCGTGGTTGGAACCCCATCGGGGGCAACCACATTTATCTCAGGTCCATAGGCGCTGTAGTCGCGCCGATTATCGTTTTGGTCAGTTGCTCCGACTGCAACCGTATTGGAATATCTTGCGGGGTAGCGTATGCTCGGATCAGGATCATTTCCATTGTTCCCAGCGGAGGCACAGACAACAACCCCGTAAGTATTTACGGCTAAATTTACGGAGGTTCTGATGTTAGTATAATCTGTTGCAAAGCCAGAACTTATATTAATCACTCTTGCTCCGTTTTCAGCCGCATACTCGATTGCTTGTGCAGTTAGAGAATGAATGGGTTCAAAACCTCCGTCTCTTAACACAATCAAGCTTACTCCTTTTTGATTTCCCCATCCGCCTGCCACTCCCGCAATACCTTTATAGGCACCATTTTCGTAGTTGTTGGTTTGAGCCGAAGAAACTCCGGCCACATTCGTTCCATGTCCATCTGTATCATCTGGGTTATTATCCGGTTGATAAGGTGGCTGTGGGCTGTTTCCCCCGCCAGCAAAATCCCACCCGATCAGATCATCAACAAAGCTATTGCCGTCATTATCGATTCCATCTAAATCACCTCCTTGACTTACCGGTGAGAAATCGGGTTTTCCATTGCCATTCTGATCTTCTAATGGATTCACCCAGGTATTTCCATCCAGGTCTTCGTGGGTATATCGAATGCCACTGTCGATAATTCCAAGGATGATGGAACTGTTTCCGGTTTTAATATCCCATGCTTGCGGCATCTGAATATGGGGGAGGTTCCATTGCTGAGAATACTGAGGATCATTGGGAGTATCACAACGTTGCCCGAGTGCGTCAAACTCAAGAATATCAAAAAGGTCGCTTCTCTGTAATATGAATGCGATTTGGAAAGGATCGCGCTCCGGTGCGATGCTCAGAACATAGAATCCCCCAAGGAACCGGGGGCTCCCCAGGGAAACGCCGCTGATGTTTAATCTCTGAAAGTCAAAACTCTCCATGAAACCCCTGTCTTTCAGTCTTACAATCAGTCTCTGGGGAATGATCTGGTCCCCCTTCCGGCCTTCAACGAAGGTGTACCATTTTCCTTCTTCCTGGCGATATTCTCTACCCTGGAGCATAAATTGATGAAGCTGTCCAAAAATATGTGATGTTACCAGAAGAAGTGTCACTGCGATTAAAAGCCCGTTTTTCGGCAGTGTTTCAAAATATTTTCTCAAGTTCATGAGCCTTCTCCTTATTTTTAAAATCTTTTCTTTTTTTTTGCGACTATTTATTAGTTTCGTGCCTTTTGCAAAACGTCGAAACCCTGTATGTGCAATAAATAAAGGGTTGCAAGCCGCAAATCTTTATGAAACGATTAAATGCAACACCTGGTAAAACACAAGATGTTGCATTAATTCCGGGTAAATACCAGTGTCTTCGATTCAGAATGGACAAAACCCACGAAACTAATGACTATTGCTGTATGACGATTGTTTTTGTTGGTTTTGTGTTGCTTCTGATTCAATTGTATTGGAATTCATCGACTGCGTTGATGCTGCATCGACGCAGTCGATGAATTCCCCAATGGGGGACATGCTACCGACAAAAACAACGGTCATAAAACATTATTATACTTTGATTATAAAAAGCCCTTGAAGGTGCTTATATCCTTCAATACCATCTCTTACCGGAGTGAGTTGTTGGAGCGAACCCTCGAGGGCTTTTGTTTTTCAGATTATGCTAAATAGGCGGTAACCTTTGGTGAATATTATTGGTCTTCATTTATTCGTTCTCCCTGCCGTTAGAAAGTAAGTTTATAAACCCCGTTGCCGGGACTCGAGGCGCTCACGTAGAGCACTCTTTGTTGCCAATCAACTGTCAGTGCATACAATTCATTTCGGTCATCCGGCGGGGAGACCTTTTGCCAGGTATGACCGCCATCTGGGGTTCGATAAAGATATGAGCCGGTAGCTAACAATTCCTGAGGATTTTCCGGGTTGAGCGCCAGCCGCCAATGTCGATAAATTCCATCTTCCCAACCTAAAATTCTTTGAAACGTCTGGGCTTTATCGGTTGTTTTTACAATCACGCCTAACATACCGAAATACAGGATGTTGTCAGTGACGGAATTTATTTTAATGTCGTACACAACATTGTCACGCCAATACGGCCCAATATCTAACGGAAAGAAGAAGTTCGTCCATGTGTTACCGTAATCGCTCGAATGGAGTAGTATTGGAGCAAAGCGTGAGGTTTCACCGCCAGCCCACACTTCATTCGGATTGGCCAAAGAAAATCGAATGACATTTATTCCTAATCCCCCCGCCTCTCTGATACCATATACCTTGTTCCAGGTATCACCATTGTTTGTGCTCTTGTATATGGTCGAAGAAAGACCTGCAAATACCACATTCGAGAAGTTGGGATCTCTGCACAAAAAATGGATTTGACTACTTTTGGGGTGGCTTTGAGTTCGTATGCCACTATCGGAGGGTATCCAGGTCTGCCCGAAATCACTTGAGCGAAAAACTCCTATTTCTGCTGTATCGCGGTGGGTGTTAACCCCGAGAAGCAATTCGTTTGTAGCAGGCAAATAGAGAAGCGTTGTCACTCCATAGTCCAACTGCCGGTAAAGATCCCCGTCAGCAAATCCGAGATACTCCCATTGCGCATTTGATGTGTATCGGTTTAATCGATACAATCCATCTCTTCCGGCACAGGCATAGAGGTAATCGTTAATCAAGACAAGGTCATTGACCAGCTTTTCTTCTAAACCCAATGATTGCCATTCACCTACTTGATTTTGAGTGCTTATGCCGGATGAATTTTTTTTGCAATTGAAAAGCAACAACAATACTATGCATAACAGTAAATTAATAAATCGAATCATAATGCACCGTTTAAGGAGTTTGTATTCTCCTTTCGCATAAACGCGTACAGAGTAAATTGAATTTTCTTATGATTTAGCGCCGAATTGCGGCTTTTGACCAAAAACCGAGCAAATTTTGCTAACTCGACCGACATCTGCGGCAATTTCATCGCTGAAAACGCCCGAATGATTACAACGCAGTCACCTGCCGATCCAGGGCTGAGTAGCAGCAAAAAGCTGGAAGAAATTGTTGTCATTATGATTACGAGAAAAATTTAATTGATTTTAGTGTCATCGCGTTTACGCGCAAGCTGAGTTTGTAATTAATTAATCTGCATAAACCACTACTTTGGGTGGCGGAAAAATTAAGGGTTTTACCAGTTCAATGCCCGGGCATCGGTTCCCCAGGTTTTGGATATTTCCTCTACCTGTATCCGGCGCCGGGGGATGTAGGCCCCGCAACCAACAATGCCTACCATAACGACCTCCTTTTTGGTTAGCGGATGATATTCAGCCCCTTTCGGGGGCTTATTCAACTCCCGGTCGGCCGGGATTGTCGATTTACTCTGTCTAAGACAACCTGCTTTCGCCCCGAAGTGTACGAAAGTGTTTCGTAACTTATGTTACGCACTGATATCTTGTCTAAATGCGCGAAGCCCCCTGCGCCTTCAGCGTGAGCTCCATCGACCGCTTGTCGAAGGGGGCTATTCGGTCCGGTCGTTTCGTCAAGTTAGCGAGCATAAAAATCTTTGATTAAAAAATAAACGCTGTCATGCACATGTCCCTGGCGGTCCAACGCTGATTAAATTCAGTGACAATTTATATCGCTGCTATTCCAGGAATTCAACCACACCAACGACCGGCATATCTTCCCTGAAATGATTGTTTGTTAACTGCCTGAAACCGGTTCCATCAATATTAACTGCCATTATTTCTGAATTTTCATCCGGGTCGACGCCGCCTCCGCATCGAAAATATATTTTTGTTCCTAAAGTATCGGGGAATGGATTAGCGGTGTTTTTTAAATTGTTTGTGGTGATGAGTGTAATTCCCATTGAAATCGGATCCACCCAATGAAGATCGTAAATATGTCCACGAGGATCGTTCATAATAAAAAAGATTTTCTTCCCTTGCGGGGAAAATCTACCTTGATATGCCCATAATCCTTGTTCACCAGGTGTAAGAGCTTGCCTATTACTTCCGACCAAATTCATCAGGTACAGTTGAGAACCACTCAGACCAAACTGATCAAAATAAAATTGCACATAAACAACTGTATTCCCATCCGGTGAAACCCGTGGATTCCAATTGGCAATATTGGGAGGAGAGATTTGAACGGAACTGCTATCCCGCAGATCAAATATGTAGATCGCATCATGACCACTGGTGTCTGATGGCCAGGTAAATTGGGAATAGACAAATCTCTGTCCATCGGGAAAGAAATTTCCGGCCACAGCCAGCCCAGACACCAATGCTTCATTCTCTGCC
>JAJRVC010000160.1 GCA_024277475.1 Deltaproteobacteria bacterium | reverse complement strand
GTAAGTTTCCAATTCAGAAATGAGCAATTTTTTCTCTGAGCAAGGCCGCACAAGGGTTTACGTTGAGACGTACTTTTCGTACTTCGCAGACGTAAACCCGCGGAGAACGCCGCTCAGAGAAAAAAGGGCCATTTATGGATGAAAACTAGCTAATAACCATTAACGGATAACGCTCGACACCACTCATTGCTTGTTGTGAAAAACAGCTATGTCGAGATAAGAGGAGATTGATAATGAAAAGAAGATTGAGCAGTAGTCTTTGTATTTTCCTGGTCATGTTGTTTCCCATTAGTTTGATGGCTGCGGACACTGTGGCCGAGGCCGACAAACTTTTTGAACAGGGAGGACTGGTCAATTACAGGCAGGCCATTGAATTGTACCAAAAGGCAATTGCCGAAAATCCCGCCAGTTACGAAGCCAACTGGAAGTGTGCACGGGCATACAGAGAATATGGCAACACAGCAAAATCGCAAAAAGTCAAAGATTGGAAGGATATCTGTGCCCAATACGGCAAGGAAGGTATGCAATACGCCCAAAAGGCCACCGAACTAGATCCTGAAAAACCGGATGGATACTATTACTACGGCCTCAATGTGGGCATCTACTCTGATGGGGTCAGTATTTTTACGGCTCTGGCCGAAGGTCTCAAAAACAAAACCCAGAGCAGTTTTGAAAAGACTTATGAGATCAATAAAATGTACAAAGACGCCGGGCCGATGCTCTCCCTGGGCCGTTTCTGGGCGGTTTTGCCCTGGCCCATGCGAGACCGGAAAAAATCATTGGAATACTACCGTGAGTATCAGGCTACCGAGTATTTTGCCGATAACATCGAAGCCCATGTCTACCTTGGGGAGTTGCTGAGCCAGATGGGCGGCGCTAAAAACAAGGCTGAAGCAAAAGGCTATCTGGAAAAAGCGGCAAAGTCCGATGACCCCTATTTTAGAGACCGGGCCAATGAGCTGCTGGACAAAATTAAGTAACTTCCGACGGCAGGCTCCTTATCAAATCTTTGTTTTGAATTTGTTTTTTGGGTCATTGGGTATTGTTTGTAATTTGCGATTTGCTATTTGGTAAAAAAATGAGTTGCACCTGCGTTTAGTGCTGCGCTGATCTGAATAGCATCTGGTGTGCGGATATTATGAGCCGCCCTGAGCCTGGCTGCCTGTTCCGCAATGGCGTTTGAGACTTCTAATGTCATCAGTCTTGAATTAAGCAATATATTCCGATACTCTAAAGAAAGTTTACGTAAGTCAGCGATGAAGCGGAGAGGGGCTTACACAAGACGCTCGCAATTGTGGGATAGAACATTGGGGAAAACAAAGGGGGCAAAATTATGAAGCAATGGTCAAAGCAACTTTTTCCGAATAGCCCCCTTGGTGAATGCATCCGACTTCGCTCTTCAAGCTACGCCGGGACAAGAAGGCTGGGGTCGATTTTGCTGGGTTGTTTACCGTTAGAGTTCGCTTACGATGTTCATTCTCGATTTAGTTTTTTCTTGCCGTCTTCCATCATTCCAGGAACCTTTTCACCAACTTGACAATTTCATTCAACTGATCCGGTTCGTACCATTTAATTGGCGGATCGGCTCCAAACCAGGTGAACTGGCGCTTGGCAAATCGTCTGGTATCGCGCTTGAGCGTTCGAACGCACTCATCCCACGATAATTTTTCTTCGAGAAATTCAATCACATGGCGATAGCCGATGGATTGCATCGATTTCAAGTCTGCCGTATAGCCTATTTCCAGGAGCTTGGTTACTTCTTCAACTAAACCGGCCCCGATCATCAGGTCGACCCGGTTGTCAATCCGTGCGTAAAGATTTTGACGATCCATCTTAAGACCGATTTTCAATGCGACAAAGGGATCATCCGCAAAGCCATGGTTTTGATGGTGTTCTGAAATCGTCTTCCCGCTGGATTCAATGGTTTCCAATGCTCTTATAATGCGGTATGAATCATTGGGATGTATTCGGCCGGCGGCAGCCGGATCAATCTTTTTCAGGCGCTCGAACAAGAACCCGCTGCCATTTTCTTCGGATTCCTGCTTCAAGTGGTTTCTGATTTCGGGATCGATTGGTTTGGATTGGAAAAGACCGTGAAGCAACGCTTTAATATAAAGTCCGGTGCCCCCGACAATAAAAGGTATCAGGCCGCTGTCGGCAATTTCTGCGATCCGGTCCCGGGCCTGTTTTGAAAATTGAACGGCATCATAATCCTCATCCGGGTCCACAATATCGATCATATGATGCTTAATTTGTGCCCGTTCTTCCGGAGTGGGTTTGGCCGTCCCGATATCCATGTAACGGTAAATCTGCATGGAATCCGCACTGATGATCTCACCACCGAATTTTCCGGCGAGTTCAATGGCGATAGCCGTTTTGCCTATTCCGGTGGGACCGCAGATGACGATTACTTTCTGTTTTTTGCAGACTGAGCTAAGTTGTTTTGTAAACATTCACAGGTTACATTTATGCCATACAAGGTTGTTTTAAAAGATGAACGCCGAACATCGAACGTCCAACGTTGATAATCCCGTAAAAAGTCAAAATTATCAAATATCGATCTTTTAACCTATTGAAATTATTGACCCCGAAATTTGAAAATTGACTTTTTTCGGACTTTTTACGAGTCCATCAACGTTTAACATCGAATAATGAAGTCGCTCCGCTCCACAATTTAATTTCATTAGTTTTTAAAAATCCGTTGTCAAACTTTGAATGACTATTTTTGTTTCTTCATCTTTTCCCATTCAACATTCGATGTTCATCTTTTGTAAATCTTCCACAGTCCCCCCGGCGTAAAAGTAAGCGCTTATGATGGCATGCCTCTATCCAATGGTGTTCTTAACGATCCCGATCAGTTTTTCCGGATCAAACGGCTTTTTTACGAACGCCACCGCATCTTTAACAGCATGATCGCCGTCGATGCCACTGACCACAATAACCGGTGTGTCTTTTAGTTCCTTGTCTTTTCTCAGTTTGCGGTAAAATCTGGGGCCCCATTCGCCGGGTAATTGCAGATCCAGGGTAATCAGATCAGGTTTCTCCTTACGAACGACATCCAGTCCTTCGGTGGTGCTGCCGGCCGTACAGGTTGCATATCCATTGTCGCTGAAAACCGCCTGCAGGTATTTGACGATCACAGGATCGTCCTCGATGATTAAAATTTTTTTTGGCATGACAGACCTCACAATTATTAAAAAATCGCTAACATTGCAAAATTCTTCGATCGTAGGGTGGGCATTGACCACCCGATATCACTATCTCAGCTGTTAGGGTGGACATTGCCCAGCCTACATCTGCTATTAACCAATAACGAATAACAACTAACTCAATTCATAAGCCACCCCGACCTGTCGGGATGAGAATTTAAAAGGTTCTACCGTTACCGCGAGGGCATGCTTGACGGGTGCAAATCTGATCGATGCCGGCGGCTTATGAATTGATATAAATCAGCGACCCCCAGCAGAGGTGG
>JAJRVC010000159.1 GCA_024277475.1 Deltaproteobacteria bacterium | reverse complement strand
GGAGTTCTCTACCCCTTTGAGAGCTTACCGATCATGCTGCGGCAGCTGCACCCTATTTTGGCAGCCCTGGCCATGGCTTTCAGCAGTATTTCCGTTGTGAGCAACAGCCTGAGGCTGTATAAAACCAAAATAAAGTAGAATTCATTTTTTCAGAGCTCGGGAACTATTTTCGGATCCGTAAGTTCAGGTCCGCTCAGGCAGGCTAAAACTCGGTAACCCTCGATCTTTTAATCAGCCGGACGAGAGCAGCGCTGGGAGTTAAAATGAACAGGTTTCCGACAAGAACGATGACAACCCCTATGGCGGTGTTGGCGGTCCAGGAAAAATTTTCGAAGATGGTAGAAAGAAGCAAGGCGATCACCGGCATCAAAAGGGTGGCATAACCGGCATACTCCGCACCGATGCGGGCGATCAGGAGCATGTAGCACCCGAAGGCCACCACCGAGCCGAATACGGTCAGATATAGCATCGGTGCCAGATAGCCGACGGACCAATCCATGACAAGCTCACCGCCGCCTCCGAAATGTATCGCCAGCGTCAGCAGGCCCCCGTAGGCCATGCCATAGACATTGGCCTGGGTGACGGGAACACCGGATGCGGCGTTACGTGCTCCCACCACGTTGCCCACCGAAGCCAGATAAGCCCCGACAAGTGCCAAGCTCAACCCGATCAATCCCCGGGTGGCGGCAAAAACCGAAAGGTCGTGCCGGAAGATAATACCTATCCCGAACAGACCCAGCAACCCGCCGCAGAATGCCCGCCAGGCCACCGGCTGGCCCATGAACAATCTCAAGTTCAAGATGTTCCACATCATGATGGTGGAAAATACCACCGCCACTAATCCGCTGGTCAGGTACAAAGTTGCCAGATAACTCATGCAATACCCCAGGCCGAAAAGGCTGAATCCCTGGATGGCCATAAAGAGATGATCCCGCCGGGAAAATACCAATCTTTTGTTTCGCAAAAGGCAGTAGATGCACAGGATCAAGGATGCCAGGCAGAAACGATAACCCACCGAAAGGATCGGCGGTACCTGGGTAAGTTGCAATTTGATAGCCAGCCAGGTCGACCCCCAGATCAGGGCTGCCGAGGCGTACAGAATAAAATTTAGCATGATTTAATGTATCGGAATTTCTACAATTTATTGGCATCCGGCTCGTAGGGTAGCGCCTACGCCTCGGAGAGAATCATAGTGTTTTTTGCGGCCATTTTCTTGGCAAACCGTATGCAATGATGGAATAGTGGAAAACATCAGCCGAATTTTAGGCGCCAACCCTACCAGCTGTGACCTGGCGATGCAAGATCTTTCCGGGGGCAGCAAAAAACCGGCAGATCCAGTGCCCGCGGAATGACTGCAAACCGACTATTGGCTCAACGAAAAAGAAAGGCACCGTCATCCAATTTAAAATTAAAATTGACCGAAGATATGATTGGCATCATGGGCATTTTACATAATTCCATGCATATTCCGGTGCGCTTGCGTGAAGATTTAGAAAAGATCACCGGAGAAATGGAGTAAAATATAGGTTCAGTGCTTTCCATGCACAGCAACTCGGTTTTGCCAGAAGACTGCGATCGAACATGAAATAAACCCGTGGCAGCATCACACATTCTTTATAACCGCGGGAAATTTCTTTTTTAATGAATTCAATACGTCTTTAATTAGGGTCTCATCTTTTTGTGAGTAGGAAACGGTTCGGGCCTGTTTGTTTGTATCCAAGGCATAGCCCTTATCCAAAAGCGCGTTTGTAAATGCTTCAAACATCGGCGTATCCGGAAATTCCAGAATCAGATGGACGGTACGCTTGAGTGTGAATCGTCTTTTTTTGCGGGAACCTGGTTTTTTGGTGCGCTTTTTGTCGGTAAATTTGCTTTGTACGGTATCCCCAAGGGACTTAAGGGCACGATCGGAATGTTTGACATAGACGGGAACTTTTTGGGCCAGCTCCAGGTGTTCAAAAAGTTTATTGGGCTGCCGGACGATATGGGCATCCGCCGCAATGGAGACGGCGGCAAATCGACGGGCCGTATCCTTATCCATCTTTCCTTCCAACAGACCGAAACCTTGATAAACAACGAAATTATCGGCGTGCCCGGCCCAGGCGGCAAGCTCTTGTTTTACATTTTCCGGGACAGCGCGGATACCAAGCTCCTTGAACAGGTCGATAACACTCAGCTCCGTATCCGCGGCATACTGTTTGATCACCTTCTTTTTAGCCAGTCTAAAAACCGTATGGGTATCCTCCTGAACAATATCACACAACCCTATAAGTCGATTCAGCTGGCGTGCGGGATAGAACAAGGAATCGATGTGTATCTCGTAATTGGGCAGAAGGGTTATGTCCGCTTCCTTAATAGCCTGGTTCAGAGCGTATGCGCCCCGGTCGGTAACCCGAAAGGCCTGAAGTTTGTTGATTGACGGAAAAACCGTGCCTTTTTCATCGCTGTAGGCCACATCCACATAGCCCATAGCTAAAGGAATGGCTTCCAAAAAACGCTCCACAAACCTTCCCTCAACCCTTTCAAACCGATCTTTCGAATTCTCCCGAATCCGGGACCTGGCAAAGCGATCGTCGGGGTTTGCCTCATGAAAATTATGATAACGGTCTTGCGTGTATTCGGATTTCTTAAAGGGAATTTTTTCAGAAATGAGGAAAAATGGATTATGGTCCTTTAGATAGGCGATCAGCGAGGCCGTGCGGTACCAGACCCCGCTTCGGCAGTTTGCAATCAATTCAAGCAGATAGGATCGTATCTTGAAAAAATTGATCTTTTTAACTATTCCCGTGGCACATCCGAAACTGCTGAATCTATTCAAGCGACTCAACGGGTATGTGGCAAAAAATTCGCTCAAGCAGGGATCGGCTTCATCCGCCAAAGCCCGTATTATCTGATTTTCCTGTTCCTGCAGCGATTGGTTCAGATACTGATCATAGTTTTTATCCAGAAAATCGATGTAATTATCCGGATAGGATTCCGTTGTGCTGGAATAACCGGCGTATATTCCCTCGGTGGCGTAATCGATGAAGTCGAGTTTTAGGTTGAGGCGGTCGATGAAGTCGATCCAACGGCTGCTGCCATTCCCTTTCACATCTTCGATCAATTGAGGATTCGACATCAATTTGGCCAAGCGTGTAAGATGGACTTTGGGCAGTGAGTTGTCCCGGTGCGCACGCTTAATTTCATAATCACGGCAATAGCATGCAAAGACATGCAGATCCTTGTGCACATCGTTTGGGTTGATGACGGTGGTCAGGTTTTTCAGATCTGCTTTTTCCAGCTTTATCTTATTCATCGGCAGCTACATATTTTACGGCCTGGCCGGATTTAATGACGACCTTTTGAATTTCGGGCAACAGGTTTAGCGGAAACGAGATAAATTCGTCCGAGAGGGTGACAACCTGTTTTGAATCGCTGAATTTCTTTTCCAGCAGCACTTTCAGGCTTAGATCTTTAATTGCGGCGATCAGGAGATTGTCGTGGACAATGGTTTTACCTTCTTTTTTCTTAATCGTCGCGACAATTTGCCCAAAGAGTTTATGATGTTTTTGCAGCCAGATAAAGACTGGCGACGATGTCATTTGTTTTAAAGCATAGCTGATTCGTACAAGGTCCGGTTGGGCCAGAAGCTTTTTCTGGGATACGTGCAGCTTGCAGGTTTTGCAGATGATTTCCAGGGCTTTAAAAGGGATGTGCCTAAGATCGATTTCGAAAAACTCTTCGGTTTTAACCGTCAGAAAGGCAGCGGGATTCAGGAGATCATGGACCGGGTCCAGCGCCGCCAGGCGGTAAACTGCTTTCCCATTCAGGCTGAGTTCCTCAAGACAGCCATTTTGCAATCCCTTTTCACATGCTTTACGGACATCCGGCAGCTTGTTTGCGCTCGGATACGCTATTTTAAAAAAAGCCGACAAATCATCCGCATCGGCCCATTGGTTCTCCCCTAGTAATGAAAAGGCATATTCGATAAGATCCACCGGCGTCAGGGAACTGTTGTCCGGTTCAAAGTCGACCTCGACAACCTTTTGCCAGCGCGATCTGATCCAGCCTCTTAGCCGTCTAAAGCTAAAGGGGCTTTTACCCAGGAAAAGGGTTTTGTCACGGATATGCAGTCTCTCCTCCTTTTTGGGTGATGGGGACGGCGATGCTTGCGGGGTCTCAATAATTTCGGCCAGCTTCTCCCGCAAAAAGCCAATTCGCCGTATGTCGGCCCCGGAGGCGTCAACCAGCAGCGGTTTGGCAGGCGGCGGTAAAAAAGCCGCAAATTCGGCCGGAAACATGAATCGTAACCGCTCCAGTACGGAGGTTTTCTGCCACGGATCTTTTGGCCTTTCGGCAAACAGAAGCAACCCTTTTCGGATCAGTTCCGTCTTGACCGTTGAAAAAACGGTTCTGTATTGTTGGGTAAAGCTATGATGATATGAACCGGGATGGGCTTTTTTGTAAAGGCGCGTAAAAAAACTGATATCTTCTTCCCCGCCGGCGGCGTTGAGCAGATGAAAACAGAGAACCTCTCTTGGGTCCAGGGCCGCCACGGCCTTCTCGATGCCGGTATCGCTCAGAAAATTATGCCGCAGGAGTGTGCGGGATTGCAAACAGGCCGGCGGCAGGGCTCGCAGTTTACAAATCGCCCTGATATCGGCCTGGTTCAGCTCGACCCGGCACATCTGCTTGAGCATCTTATCTTTATCCATGGCGTCTCCTGTACCTTGTTCGCGTTTGGGTAATTTCGTGTCGGTGGCAGGGAGTAGAGGTGCTTGATCCTGACACCTGAACACTGACACCTGAAACCTTCAGTTTCTTAGAACATTTTGTCAGAAAAAATGCCCTAAGGGCCTAGAAGTTGTTCCCGGTCTCGATCCGATAGGCATATCCCTGTTCACACAAAAAAAGCTGGCGTTTTAGCGCAAAATCCTGCTCCACTGTGTCCTGAGTCACCAGTGAATAAAAATGGGCCTGGTTGTCACCCGCTTTCGGCCGCAGGATTCTTCCCAGCCGCTGGGCTTCTTCCTGACGCGAACCGAATGTTCCCGAAATCTGTATAGCCACGGCGGCATCCGGCAAGTCAACCGCAAAGTTGGCCACTTTGGAAACCGCCAGGATCGTGAGGCGGCCGTCTTTAAAGCGCCCGTAAAGCTCATCCCGGCGACGTTGAGAGGTGGCGCCGGTGATAACAGGAATGTTCAGATCCACCGCGATGCTTTTGAGTTGATCGATGTACATGCCGATTAAGAGAATCTGCTTGTCCTTGTGAAGACGCAGAATCTTGCGCACCAGCCTTAACTTGGCAGGGTTTTCCGATGAGATGCGAAACTTTTTGCGCTTATCGGCTACGGCATAGGGCATCTGCAGATCGCCCGGCAATGGTAGACGGATTTCACAGCATTTGGCTTTGGCAATCCAGCCCTGAGCTTCCATATCCTTCCAGGGTACGTCGACTTTCTTAGGGCCGATGAGGGCGAAAACATCATCCTCTTTGCTGTCTTCTCTGACCAGGGTGGCCGTCAGGCCCAATCGCCGGCGGGCCTGCAAGCCCGCCGTCACTTGAAAAACCGGCGCCGGCAGCATATGAACCTCATCATAAATAATCAGGCCCCAGTTGTGATCATCAAACAGATTCAGATGCGGAAATTCGCCTTCCTTATCCGGGCGGTAGGTCATGATCTGGTAAGTTGCGATGGTAATCCGGCGGATGGTCTTGCCGGCGCCGCTGTATTCACCGATATCCTCATCGGCCAGGTCGGTTTTATCCAGCAGTTCCGCTTTCCATTGCCGTATGGCCGTCACCCCGGTGGTCAAAATAAGCGTCGAAGTCTGGAGTTTTTGCATGCAGGAGATGCCCACGATGGTTTTTCCGGCCCCGCACGGCAGAACGATCACCCCGGCCCCGCCCCGTTCGCTGCCGCCGGCGTAAAAAGTGTCCGCGGCCTGTTGCTGATAGGGACGAAACCCGAATTTTTCACCCGCCCGGGTAGTGTTCCGCACCGCAAACCGAACCGGTGCCCCCTGGGTATAGCCGGCCAGATCTTCGGCCGGATAACCGATCTTGATCAAGGCCTGCTTGATTTTACCGCGGTTGAGAGGATGAATGCGAAATTCCGTGCCCGACAGCCTCATCGACAGCAGACATTCGACCGTCTTGCTGTGGGCGATCTCTTCAGCCAGCGGTTTTGTATCGGCACAAAGGATAAGCCCCCTTGAATCGACAAGCATACGCAACCGACCGAAACGGGAAGCAAAATCGTTGATTCCTACCAGCACATGTTCAGGCACCTGGTATTTTGAAAACCGGCAAAGCCCCTCGTTGATTTCAGCGGCTGAAATACCGGCGGCGCGGGCGTTCCAGATGGAAAGGGGCGTAATTCGGTAGGTATGAATGTGTTCCGGGGACTTTACCAGTTCTGCGAACCGCACCAGTTCATTGCGGGCGGCCTCGTAGCGCGGGCTGTCGACTTCCACCAGAACGGTATGATCGCTCTGCACGATTAACGGGTTTGCGGGATCGTAGGTTGTCATATCTGATCTCTAAATTGCGGTACGAAGGTCTTTAACCTGCCGCGCATGTCGGCCGGCACCTGACTTTGGAAGATGAAAAGGCTTAACAGATCGCTTACACGATCATAATATGCCATTTTACCGATTGTCCTTCCGATAATCTAAATAAAGCCTCTGCAGCGGTGTAACTCCAGATATCGTTGATTGGGTGATTAGTTGATTTGTTAAGCGGTTAAAAATATTGATTTATCCCATATTTACAAAATAAAATGAATGACGGCCATTTACCAACAGTCGTGATTTGCACCCCCACTGCAGCTGTATTATTACCATGGTGCAGCACAATTGCCGGTTGATTTGACCCAGCCGATCCGGCATTCACTTTTTTGTTGCTTATATATACTCGGAAAAGTTGTATGTCAATAGGAGAGAGCATACAATATGTTGTATGTTTTAATGCGATACGACGACGATATCACGGATGCGGACCCCTATAACCCGGATAAACCGGAAAATGCCTAAAATTAATTGGAAGTGTGCTTCACAAATATGCCAGTGGATTCTTGAAAGAAGCCAGATAATTTTGTTTCCGGATTTTTGTCATATATATTTTTCTTCCGTAACGTCGGGCTTTCAGGGAGGGTACCGGGAAATAAGATCAATCCAGAGACAATAACCTCTTATCATATCTGAATGCTTTCAGTAGTTTTTCGTCTTTTGTGACTAGTCTAATCATGAGATTCGATGCTGTCGTCAACGTTCCCTCCTGGTTTCGCGGTTAGATATCACTTCTATTCGTCGGCTATATCTTCTGCTGTATAAGTGCCCCACTTGCCGATAGTGACAACACCATCTTCCTGCAATCCCTCGGCGATGGACTCAAAAACGGCATCGACGGCTCTGGTCGCCGTTTTCTGGGATTGACCATCCAGTTTTTCAGCTACCCTTTTGACCAATTCTTTTTTATTCATTGTGGAACCTCTTATTTAAAGATGATTTAATCGTCTTTGAATTGAAAGCCCATTGCCGCAACGGCTTCCCGATCACCTTGCTGATTGCGTTTAGGGCTTAAAATTATTTATTTATTACACATTCATCCAGATACAATCAAGACCGTCCAACGCCATATGAATCAACAATCCCAGTCCTATAAGCCGGGTTTTGGTTATCGACGTTAACACCAGGTAAATAACGATCGCCGGATATGAATGCAGGGGATGAAATCCGATGCTGCAGCGGTTAGGATCATAAATCGGATTGGCAAGAAGATGATCCAGGTCCACTACTATCGTCAGGGCCATAATTAGCCAGGCGCTTTTCCATCGATCACGAAACGCGATCCCTGCCACGATGCCGGGTACAATAAAATGAAGTAAAATATGGGCGACAGGACGGATCATCGGTAACTCCCTGATTAAACGGCACTATTATCCAATTTAAAATTAAAATGAAAGATAAATGAAAATGTACTGTCCCTGGTTGACATCAATTACTATGTCGCCGCCTCTTGATTCAGAATAGGTAATCCAGGCCGGTTTATCACCGGGACCGCATTCCAGATTCGGATACGACTCGCCGGTTTTACCCTGGTACCAGGACAGCAACATGGGGTCAGCGCAAAGCTCTTTTGCCTTTTGCCTCGCAATATCCTTCGCCTCTGTAAATTCAAGGTCGGGATTGTCTGTATTAATTTTGATATGCTGGCCGGGATAATCTTTGATCTCAGGTCTTATTAATTTCATGGTTTAAATCATCGCCTCGCCTGTTGAATTTTCAGTCAATAAATTTGGTGTTTCATTATTGCTAAATATCTAAGCGCTTAAAGTTGGATCTATAATTAAAGCTTTGACACCATAGTTCCTTATACACTAGGAGGCCCCTGACTCTTCCGCTCCCAGGTCATTGGCTATCTCTCGAAACTGTTCTAATGCGGCCTCAAGGTCTTTGACGATTTCATGGGCAAGGATGCCGGGATCAGGGAGGTTTTCTTTTATGTCTATTTGCCGGATTATAGCGTTTAACAAAATCATTCAGATCTTCACGTTTTAAAGGATTTGTTTTGAGTGTAAAATGCATATTTGTGCGCAGGTCATAAATCCAGAGCTTTTTTGTCCAGGGAGTTTCAGATGCCGGTTTGCGGTCAAAGAACAATACATTTGCTTTTACGCCCTGAGCATAGAACAGGCCGGTTGGCAGGCGGAGGAGTGTGTGGACATCGCACTCGTGTAACAGTTTTCTGCGGATGTTTTCTCCAGCCCCGCCTTCAAAAAGGACATTATCCGGGACAACGATTGCTGCGCGGCCGTTCTGTTTGAGTAGGGTTTTTACATGCTGGACAAAATTGAGTTGTTTGTTTGAGGTTGTGGTCCAAAAATCCTCTCGTTCAATGATATCCTTTTCCTTAGAAATCTGTCCTTTACCATTGACAATTGTCGTGCTGCTTTTTTTCCCAAATGGCGGATTGGTGAGGACTATCTTAAATCGGTCACCAGGATCAGCGGCAAGGGAATCTGAAACTATAATCGGAAGATTCTCGTCTGCCTGCCTCTTTCCATTCGGCGCAGGTGAATCGCTGCCTATACCATGAAGCATGAGATTCATGGCGCAAAGACGGGCAGTACTTTGGACAAGTTCCCAGCCTTTGAATGTTTTTTCCTTAAGATCGCGTTTCTCTGTTTTCGTCATGTTCGGGTTTTTATCAACAATGTAATCATGTGCAGCAAGGATAAACCCACCGGTTCAACAGGCAGGGTCGCAGATGGTTTCACCGGGCGTTGGGGCCATCACATCTATTATGGCGTG
>JAJRVC010000012.1 GCA_024277475.1 Deltaproteobacteria bacterium | reverse complement strand
GACCCTTCATTCAAAGTACTGCTGGACTCCATGCGCAGTAAAACAAAAATGTATGACCAGACGATGGCTCCTATGAGCAATGAATATCATCCCGTTCATCCTGTGTCTGTTGATGTACTTGAATGGGTTAAAAATACCAAACCGGAATCTCATCAACAAATGCTTAATGGTTTAGAGATTGGTTTTAGTACGCTTGCCAAAGAATACAAAGAAATAAAATCAAAAAAAGAATAATCACTAAAATAAACAAGAACAAATGAAAAATTATCTAATCATCATCGCACTTATATTGTCAGCAACAGGCATGAGTTGTTCGGGTAAAAAAAGTGAAAATTCAAAAGAACCCACAAGGCCAAATATCATTTACATCTTGGCAGACGACCTGAGTTATGGAGATTTGAGCAGTTATGGACAACAGAAATTTACTACCCCCAATATAGATAAGTTAGCTGAAGAGGGCATCAAATTTACACAACATTATTCCGGTTCCACAGTTTGTGCCCCATCACGGTCTGCCCTCATGACCGGGATGCATACCGGACATACCCCTGTTAGAGGAAATAAGGAGATCATGCCGGAAGGTCAGTGGCCAATGCCGGCAGACGCTTACACGATGGCAGAAATGCTGAAAGAGGCAGGTTATGTTACAGGAGCATTTGGTAAATGGGGCTTGGGTTTTCCAGGTTCAGAAGGAGATCCTAACAACCAGGGCTTCGATGAGTTTTATGGCTATAACTGCCAGCGAATGGCACACCATTATTACCCGTTTTACCTTTGGCACAATCAGGAGAAAGTTATGATGGAGGGAAATGAAGGCAAAGGCAGAGGTACTTATGCTCCTGAACCTATACATGAGCAGGCGTTAAAATTTTTTGAGGACAACAAGGATAAAGAGTTCTTTATGTTTTATCCTTCGCCCATTCCTCATGCCGAACTTTTTGCCCCTGAAAGTTATATGGAGAAATACCGGGAAAGATATATGCCTGAAAAATCATATGAAGGCGTTGATGATGGCGAACAACTAAAAATAGGTCCGTATGGTTCTCAACCTGAAGGACACGCATCTTTTGCCGCTATGATTAATTACCTGGATGACCAGGTAGGCGAGATCGTTGCAAAGGTTCAGGAACTTGGATTGGAAAAAAATACAATTATCATTTTCACCTCAGACAATGGACCAACCCTGGAAGGAGGAGCAGATCCTGATTATTTTGACAGCAATGGAATTCTAAAAGGTTATAAGAGAGATTTATACGAAGGAGGCATCAGGGTGCCAATGATTGTAAGATGGCCTGAAAAAATTGACGCAGGCACGCAAGCCGACCATATCTCAGCGTTCTGGGATGTGATGCCGACCATAGCAGATATTATCGGTATAGATAAGCCAGCGGAAATTGATGGTGTGTCTTTTCTGCCTGCACTTCTTGGAAAGGAGCAGGAGCAACATGATTATTTATACTGGGAATTTCATGAACATGGCGGCCGTCAGGCATTGCGGCAAGGAGATTGGAAACTTGTGAAGTATAATGTGAATGCAGAACCGGTACTTCCATTAGAACTTTACAACCTGAAAGATGATCCGGGAGAAGAAGTGGATATCGCTCAAGCCCATCCTGAAAGGCTTAAAGAGTTGAAAAATCTCATGGAAAATGCGAGGTCAGAATCCAGGGTTTTCCAATTTGGTTCAAGAGATTATGCTACGGGAAAATGATAGTGAAAAAATATCAAAATAAGATGTATTATGATTTACAACTGTTTTATGGAATATTTTTCTAATGCGAAACCAATAAAAGACAAATCTAAAAAGCTCTGCTCTTTGTTCAACTCGATCGTGTCGGCATTTTATTGGGCAGGGGAAAAAATGTATCAATTACCGATATTTTTATTATTAATTCTGGTATCCCACTCTTATGCAACAGGCAATCAAATTGGCGCAGCGCAAGGTTTTTCGACCGGAGGGCACACCGTCTATCATTTGCGTCCGGCGACCATTGGCAGTGACCATCGGGTCGTCGTCGCAGCGACCTACGACGGATTTGTCTTATGCCACAAGCCGGACGGGCAACTGCTGTGGAAAACACGCATCGGCGGGCATTTCCCTTTCGACATGGCTGTAGCGGATATCGACGGTGACGGCCGCGACGAAACGCTGGTCGCCACCGGTGCAGGCATCCTTTATGCGGTGGATGACAATGGCGATCTACTGTGGACCTTCGATAAAACCGCGCCGCTGTTTCAGGTCTGCACCGCGCGTCTGGCAGACGGTTCGACCGTTATCCTGACAGGCGGTGTGGAGCAGATGCTGTATGCTCTGTCTCCAGAAGGCGAAGTCCTGCGATCACTGCCAACACAACATACCATTCGACACATGCGGGCTGGTGACATTCGGGGGGAGGGCCGGGATTATATTGCTGTTGCGACGACAAACCGGGGGTTGAGCGGAACCCTGTCGCTACTGCTGATCGATCCTGCCGATCTGGATGTCAAATGGAGAAAAACGAACTTGGGAACTTTTGCCTTCAACAGCGGAAAACGATTCTTCAGCATGACCGTGCTCGATCTGACCAAAAACGGCAAAGAGGATATACTGCTCAGCAACAGTTGGAAAGAAAACGGACGCATCTTTGCTTACGACCATACCGGTACGCTTTTGTACACCACCACCGATAGCCGGATTCCCAATGTCAGCTACCGAATGAATCTGCTTGATCCGGTGAGCTTGCCGGATGATGAATACGTCATCGGGCACTTTGGGAATGTGCTGATCATTTACAACCACGACGGCAGCCTTCGTGACGTGGTGAGTGGCCCCTACTCATTCGCTGACGGCGTATTTGATCCTCTAACCAAAACCTATTATCTGGGTAGTTCCGTTTCCGGTGGGGACGGCATCTATGCGCTGCGGCTGGAATCACCGGATTGGAAACAGGCATTCGAAAATATTTCCCCGGTCGGCAAGCTGGCGCAGATCGAGCGGAACATCAAAACATTGACGGCACAGATTGCGGCATTCGCGGCGCCGTCGTATCAACCGGAGCCGCGAAAGGTTACCGTCTTGTCCCGAAAGCCGAAGGAAGGGTATTACCCGCACCTGAACTTCACCTTGAAAAGGACCTTAAGCCAGAAGTTTGAACAACGGGACGAACTCTGGAACCGGAGTATAGACGGGCGGCGCAAGTATGATAAAACCGCTGATGAACTGGTGGAGATTGCCCGGCGGATGGAAGCCGGCGGTCAGGATTTTGTCATTTGGGCCGGCCATGGTCATGCCGTCCATATGCCTTTGTCTACTTTCGAACGAATAATCGAAGCGGCGCCCGAGCACCTGTGGGGATTCGAATTCGCCGAAATGGAGGGCGTCGATGAAGATATGCGGGAGATCGTGGAGAAAATCCTGCTGCCGCTTGCGCATCTCTGCCGGGATAACGGTGGAAAGAAAATTATATTCCGGAACAAAAATATATTCTGGAACGGAACCAGTTATGTGCCCTATTGGCGCAAAGTTCTGTTCGAAAGCGGCTTCGAGGATATATTTATTCCTGCGCTTGAAGAAACAAACTGCCGCACCCATGAACTCAGTCTGGCGGGGCGTCTCGGGCTATGGTTAACCGGATCCTTCAACCAGTGGTCTTGCCGCATGGTCACCGATAACGCCAACTTTGACCGCATGTGGGAGTGGGCTGGTCAACAGGTGCTGAATCATCATTTGCGGCATTTGGTGTCGCGGGCTTCCCACGGTTCGGATGTTTTCATTACCAGCATTAGTCAGGGGCCATTTACGGATGAGCTGTATCAGCAACTCACGGTTTTTTATAACATGCTGGAAAAGGGCATCATTCAGATTCCCGGTCGCAACGCCTTGCTATCAGTCTCTCCGGTGGCTATCGGTATGAAAAGCCCGCCATCCAGTGATTATATTCGTCATGGGACTAACGGACACATTTACCGTTATCCAGAAGATAGCCAGGAGCCGAAGGTTTTCGATCGGCTGGATGCGTACTGGGCTGGCGCGCCACTGGTGTCGTACGATTTTTCCCTTTACGGCCTGAACATTGACCGGCGCATGTGTAACTTCCTCCCTGCTGCTCCTTATGGCATGGTGTCCATTATACCCGATGACACAAATATCACCGGGATGCGTTTCAGTAGAAAAATCTCCACCGATGGGCGGTATTTTTATGATGAAGCAGGAAAACAGCACTCGGCTGCGGCCTGCCAGCCAGTGGTTGAAAAAGCGCTTGGTGAGGG
>JAJRVC010000158.1 GCA_024277475.1 Deltaproteobacteria bacterium | reverse complement strand
ATTCTTTATGCTGTCAATGCCATTTCTGGTATCGGCTTTGTCCAGGCGATGCAGTTGATCTTCGTCCACTTCGGGGACACCGGAAGCCAGTAACTGGCATGCGGTTTGGACCATTGCTCTGAGCCGTTCCCTGGTAACGCCGTTGGTGTTGAGTTCCGTTTCAGGGTTCATTCGAACTTTCCGGTCCAGCGAGCGCACAAAGCTTTGAGTAACCGAGACGCCCGTTCTCTGAGTCGTGACATAGCCCCATTCCGGCGGCGTAAAACCGAGTATTGAACGCAGTACCACAATAGAGATCGGCTCAGAAACCGTTACCCGAAACACTTTTTCCGGATCGAGTTGTGAAAAACCCGCGGTTGCCACCTTCAAGGATTCGTATCCCCGTTCAAAGATAGGATATTCAATAAAGCCCGACCCCTTTGGCATGACGAGAAATTCCGACTCAAGGCATGAAAATACCGCATCTACATAATTTTCAGGGTCATGGAGAATCTCCTCCAGGGAAACTTCAAAAGGAAACGTTGGCATATTCTGCTCCATATTCCGCAACGCCTTCGTGGACGGTGAACAAAGGCATATCCTTTGTCGTTGCTGTTTTGTTGGTCTCTAAAAACTTTTCCACTTCGCCCTCTTCTCCGAACCGCTCGAGCCAATTAGCAACAACGCCCAAGCGTGATGCAGTTGGCTTGTTCTTATCCCATCCACATCGCAACGACCATATCGCGAGACGGATCAAATGGCCGTAAGTGATGCACCTGATGTCACCCGGAGTCGGCTTGACACTCCCTGCCCTGAGGTGCGCAAGGTCTTCCTCCACAATTTTTGCGACCTCCTCCGGGGAATCCGCCAGCCATTTTCGGTGCATGATGCCCGTTGAACGGCAAACGAATACGGTATCAATGATGGATGAACCGGTTCCGTTTATGTGTATGGACGCGCCCATTTCCGCAGGGCAGGGAAACGACGCAGAACAAGTCAATCCGGCATCAAGAATCGCGACCGCGATAGGATTGTATGCCTCAATTTTATTGTGATGATATGTGAACGCCAGGGGCGCTCCCGGTTTCAGGGCTTTTGACATGCGTTGAAATACTGCGGAAAGCCCTTCTGTAAAATGGTTAAAATCGCGCCCCATGTCCACGTTGCCCGTTAACTCGCCTGCGTTCCTGGTCGAAACAGCATTGAATGCCTTGGATGTTTGCCCGACCAATCGTTTAAGCCAAACGTAGCAAAAGTCTATGAGTTCCGCATATTGGACGTTACCGAAATATGGAGGATCGGTGAAAACAGCATCCAGTGAGTTGTCGGGAAAGTCAGAAGAAGTAGCGTCTTGGCACGAAATATTAACTGTGCGGATATGAGCGGAACCTGGCCCGCCAAGGTGCTCTCCAATCCATTCATTGTTAATCGGAATTATTTTTTTCTTACGGCCATAATGACGCACCTCAAACGGATTGTTGCAATACGTTTTTGCCTTTTTGAATTTTTCGATAATGTTGGCCCAGCCTCCGCTTCCCACACACATGTAACGGCCAGATTCCATAATACCCAGGAAATTTGACTCGCACTGTATCAGCCCAACCGGGAAGCCATGCACGGAAAAAATATCAAGCGATTTCAGAGCCCTCGTGTCATAGCGGCATAGCATATTCTGGTAACGGAGCAGATCTGATAAATTAGTCGATAACGCATTACGCACCCGTTCATCTGGTATTCTGGCGATAAAACGCGCGGAGTGTTCCAGCCCAACAAGCTGCCGGTAATTGAACATTTCCCGGTAATGTCTGTAGCCCCAGCGATGAAGCCTGTTGGTTTCGTCCCCGCTTGGAATTTCATCAGTGGGGACATATTTCGGTCGCATTTTCCTCCATCTTTCTTCCGCCTCTCCGAATCGTTCGATATCTCGAGAATCCGGTTTTTTGAAGAATCGCCCTTTGTGTGCCTGCTTGCATTCCTGGCAATGATATTCGATGGCAAAAAGTCGATGGAGTGGAGGACCAAATTCGGCATCGGGAAATAAGTTGTCACTTCCACAAGCAGAGCATTTGCACCTGCCCCGCTTGGCTGGCCCGTCAAGAATCAGGGCGGCTTCGCAATGACTACACCGTCCGGGATTTTTCTTGTCCTTTGTTTCTGTTAATTCACCGCAGGCCGGGCATACAAAAACATTTTTAGGATGCCTGGAATCGGCGGCAAGAAGATACCCTGGAAACAGGTCTATATCTCCCCCGCATTCCTTGCATTTTTTGACTTTTACCCAAAGAAAATATTTTACGTGAGCATCGTTGCAGCCGCATTGGACACAGCGGGTGCGGTAGAGATGTCCGATTTTTTTTTCAAGAGATGTTCGCAAAGAAACGGCGGCTTTCTCATAATCAGGAAGACTGAGGTGTTCTATTTCCTGTTTAACAATCCACCATGCCATCGGGTTTATGTCAAATCCCGTGACATCGCAACCAACTCGATTGGCCTCAAGAATCGGCGTACCACCCCCCATAAATGGGTCGGCAATATGGAGGCCGGGAAAGTTATTCGACTCGTAAAACGCCTCGCGTAGCGGCTTGTCAGAGAACTCGGACAGCAACAATCCGCGGAACAGGGTACCTGGTCGCCGGGCAAACCACTTGTGCACGGCAATAATAGGGCGGTAGTTTTGTTGAAGTTGTTTTTCTCGTAATGCCAGATCAGCGATAAATGCTATATCAAAGTCTTTTTCGATCATGTGATCTCATTACTGCCTTATGTATAGCCCAACATTTTAATTAAACACCAATTACTTTCAATTCCATATGTCTAATATTAAACATAAATGTCTACTATTGTACAGTTTTTTGGAAAATGTCTATTATTAGACATTTTCTAGGGTAGAAAATAATCAAAAACTGCCTGATAGCAACCATATTAACCATAACTGTCCCGCTCCAACCATTCCGGATAAGCTTCATACAGTACGCTTTCCGAGGGCATCCTAACTAATTCCCTGTTCCGGCCGGAGACATCCCACCCCTACCAACGGAAATACCTTCTATTTAAACGGGCGGGCAGCCCGGATTGCGCATAATTGTGAACTGAATCAAGACCAATATACCTTTAGCAAAGAAAATGTGCAAATAAAAATAACTGCTGGGGTGGTGAGTGTAGAGCAAAGCGGCGGGGATGCCGGGTCGCCGCCCGGCGTGGCCGGGAATTATTCCGGTTTTTTTTCCAGGAAATTAAAACTCTCTCCCTTGGCGCCTTTTGCGCCCTTCGCCGCAAATTTTGCAGAATTGATTATGTTTCTGGTGGGCTTCCACAAATGCGGCGATTAGAGCCGAACTGTCAAAAAGGAGTTTCAATTTTTGCTTTCTTTCAAGAGCTTGTGGGTTCTTGCTTCCCGGTCTTTGGCAATCAGTCGATCCGGCTCCGTTGCCAATTTCCCCGTAAAAACAAGGATGCCGTCTTTGTCAATAACCGGTTCCTCCTCCGAAATCGGCTCAATAATAATCCGCTTGCCATCCTCGTCGATGTTTAAATTGGTTTCCGTGGTGATGCCGAGTTGTTGGCGCACTTTCTTGGGAATGAGTATTCTTCCGAATTTGTCGATAGTTGCTTTCATCAGAAACGCCCTCTTTTTTGGCAATTTAGTGTTTTTTTTGCCAAAATCAAGCAGCGTTTTCTGTCTATATTGATGGAGGGCGAGTTTTGATACAAAAGACAGAACT
>JAJRVC010000157.1 GCA_024277475.1 Deltaproteobacteria bacterium | reverse complement strand
CTATGAGAGTTTTACCACCAAAGACGCCGATTTCAGCTCTCAGCTGACGAAAATTATTAACTCCGGAGCTGAAGTTCTGTTTACCCCGCAATATTATAACGAAGTGGCCTTGATCGTTCAGCAGGCCCATCAGTTGGGCTGGAACAAACCGATTGTGGGTAGTGACAGCTGGGGCTCGGCTGAAACCGTAAAGCTTTGCGGCAAAGACTGTTACGGCCTGTTTTTCAGCACCCATTATGCGGCGGCAGGCGCCAAAGGCGCCACCAAGGCCTTTATCGATCGTTATGAAAAAGAGCACGGCTATGTGCCGGATGACGTGGCTGCGTTGACCTGGGATTCCATGCGCATCGTTCAAACAGCCATCGAGGGGGCCGGGAAACTAACCGGTGACCTCAAAACGGATCGCAGGGCTGTGCGTGATGCTTTGGCCAAGATTAAAGACTTTGAAGGAATTACCGGGGGTATGACCTTTACCGAGGATGGCGATCCGATCAAGTGTGCCGTCATCGTACGTATCAGCGACACCGGTGAGTTTGAGTTTTTTAAGTCAGTCTGTCCGTAATATGAGTTATAACCGTTCCGTTTCAGGGCTTCAGGGTTGAGAGGTTAAAGGTTGACCGCGATCCTGAAGCCCGGGACGCCTTCCTAAATGAATATTTCCTATTGAAGATTTAAGGAATGCTTTCGATTTTAAAAAAGCAATCATGAACAGGTCGGGGCGGGGTTCATCCCCACCCCGGAATTTGCGTGTATAAGGCGATGGTTGCCGCCGGAAAATCGCTCAGTTTACTTTCTTGTTTGTAAATTTAGCGGTTTTTGTGGCAAAAAATTTTAATAATACGTTGTGATCCCCTTATTGGAATAATGCTGGATGTTGGTTTTTGGATACTGGATTTTAAAAGGTAACTATCCTTGATTTTATCCAGCATCAAGTATCCAGTATCTTGCCGCTCATGGCGCCAACGTTAATTTTAAAGATTTTTTCATTTTTGGTTCCGGCTTGTCCGGGTTGGGTAGAATTAAGGAGACCACTGATGGTATTTCTTCAGAATCTGGTGAACGCATTGCAGTGGGGAAGTTTTTATGCCCTCATAGCGTTGGGATATTCCATGGTGTACAGCATCCTGATGCTGTTTAACTTTGCTCACGGGGATATTTTCATGGTCGGCGCCTATATTGGTTTCGGTGTTGCCTCTGCGCTTGTGGCTCTTACCGCGATGGGAACTTTTGTGCTACCTGGCTGGTTGATCCTGGTTTTGACGATTCTGATCTCCATGTTCCTGACATCTTTTGTAGGTATGTTTGTCGAACGCGTCGGCTATCGCCCCTTGCGTGATGCGCCCAGGGCATCGGCTGCCATCACCGGACTGATGATCGGCATCATTTTAGAAACCGGTAATCTGATTTTACTCGGGGCACAAAGAGTCAGTTTCCCCTCGTTGATCGAAACAACCACTTATTCCCTTGGTGGGGTGTTCGTGACCAATAAAAAAATCATGATTGTGCTGGTGTCTATCACATTATCTTTTGCGCTGCACCAGTTTATCCGCCATACTCGCTGGGGGATGGCCATGCGGGCCATGGCGTTTGATTACGCGGTCGTACCTTTAATGGGGGTGCCGCTCAATAGAATCGCTGCGCTCACTTTTGCAATTGGTTCAGCATTGGCAGCCGTAGCCGGTATTTTGTTCGGCGTTGCCTATCCGGTATTAGATCCCTATATGGGTGTTATCATCGGCTGGAAAGCTTTTGTGGCTGCAATCTTAGGCGGTCGAGGTTCGGTCGTGGGCGCCACCCTGGCGGGCTTTTTACTGGGTTTTATCGAAATGTTTGTGCCGATGGTCTTTCCGTCCACCTTTCGCGATTTAATTGCATATTCAATCATTTTACTTATTCTGGTTTTTCGACCTCACGGTTTCTTTGGCGAACCTTACAGTGCGAAGCTGAGACTGTGATTGGAACGGATAATGAATGGATATTGAAGGAATTTTGTCTTTTTAAATTATGTTATAGCTTTTCTACCGAAGGAGTTGAAAACAAGATTAGATCGAAGTCCATAAGTTTTCGATTTTCACTATTCAATTAAATTTATGGGGATTTTCACTTCAGATGGATAGCGTATTCACGGATAGAATCGATAAGTGACTTACAAGGGTGTGAAATGGAAGTAACGAGCAACGAGCTGTCAACGGACAAGAGACCGATTTTAAGCCAAATCAGGGCGTTCTTTTCCCAGGTTCCCCTGCTCAGTTGGCTGTTGGGAGCACTGGCTGCGGTAGCATTGGAATATTTTATCGGTAACTCCTTTGCCCGAACTTTGGGGTTGCGCAAAGAGCCGATGCTTTTCGGCTTTGTTATTATGCTCAAAAAGCCGGCCTTGATGCACAGCGCCGTATTTTATTTCGTGCTGATTTATCTTTTACCGATTGGTTTGATTGCACGCTTGAGTGCAGCGAGAATGAACCGGTTGACAGCCAAACTTCTCGATTTTCCCATGATGCTCTCGGTCTTCATTCATCTGGGTGTGTTTTACACAATTTTGCACTGGTGGTCGGATATGAGCCTCTATCGGGTAGATGTGCTCAAATTTACCATGATAGCCGTTCTGCTGACCTTGAGTTTGAACGTGATCAACGGCTACATGGGTGAATTTTCATGTTCGCACCCGGGTTTTATGGCCCTGGGGGCTTATGCCTCCTCGGTTTTTACCGTCTCCCTGTTTGCCGATGACAGACTTTTCGGAGCGGCGTTGCTTCCTCAATGGCTCGGTCCTTTCTTTTTCCCCATTGCTTTAGTCGTGGGCGGACTGGTTGCTGCCTTTGGCGCGTTGGCGGTGGCCATACCTTCTTTCAGAACCAGGGGGGATTACCTGGCTATTATTTCACTGGCGTTTATGTTCATTGTAAAAAGTCTGATCGAGAATCTTGAATTTGTGGGGGGCCCCCGCGGGTTAGGCGATCAGCCCGGTTGGGCCAATCGACCGGTTGTCTTCACAACCGTTGTGCTCGGCATATGGATCATCAATAATTTTGTGCGTTCCACGCTGGGCAAAGCTTTGAATGCGGTGCGAGACAACGAAATGGCTGCGGATGCTATGACCGTCAACACCCGGCACACCAAAATCACGGCATTTTTGTTTGCTGCCTTTTGGGCTGGTGTTGCCGGTGGATTATACGCCCATGTCCTGCGATACGTGAATCCGGCAACCTTCGGCATCCAGAAGCTGGCTGAGGTCCTGGCAATGGTCTATTTCGGCGGGCTGAACTCCGTATACGGTTCCATTGTCGGTGCCTGCAGTATTAGTTTGCTCGGTGAGATGCTGCGACCGCTGGAACTTTTTAAATGGATCATCATTCCATTGCTTTTAATATTGGTAATGATTTATCGGCCGACAGGCTTGATCGCATTCAAGGAATTTGACGTTAAAAAACTAATTCAGCCGAAGAAAAAATCGTAATTCCTAAATTAGATCTGTATCCAATTTTCATGAAATCCCGCGACAGTTAAAGGGGTATAGCTATACTAAAAGGTATATCATATGTCATTGCTTCAAATTGATAAAATGACGCATTATTTTGGTGGATTAAGGGCCGTTTACAACTATGGCCTTGAAATCAACCCCGGCCAGATTCGGGGGCTGATTGGTCCCAATGGTGCCGGTAAAACAACCATTTTTAACCTCATTACCGGCATCTACCAACCCATGGAGGGGACCATTTCCTTAGAGGGTGATAAATTAAACGGGCGCGCACCTCACGAGATTGCTTCCCTGGGAATTGGCCGAACATTTCAAAATATGCTTTTGTGGCGACATATGACGGTGCTGGAACATGTGAAAATGGCTCGCTATTCCAAACTCACCTATGGCCTGATTGGAGCATTTTTCGGCACGGCAAAACGTCACACGGAAGAAACCGAAAGTGAAGAGAGGGCTCACTATCTCTTGAAAATGATGGGGGTGGACCAATTTGCGGATCAGATCGTACTCAACCTGTCATACGGCGCCCAGCGAAGAGTTGAAATGGCCCGTGCATTGGCTATGGAACCTAAAGTCCTGTTTTTGGATGAACCCACAGCCGGCATGAACCCGGAGGAACTGGTTCAGATGATGGATATTATCCGAAAGATTCACGGCGAATTTGGTCTGGCCATTTTTCTCATCGAGCACCGAATGAAAGTGGTCATGGAGCTTTGTCAGAGAATCCAGACCCTGGTCTTCGGCGAGGTGATTGCCGAGGGTACACCGGAAGAAATACAGAGCAATCCCAGTGTGATCGATGCTTATCTAGGCAAGGAGATGGTTGAATAATGTTACTATCGGTTGAGGATCTGAGGGTATCGTACGGTAATATTAAAGCGTTGCATGGAATTAATTTTCAAATCGAGGAGGGGGAGATTGTATGTATCATCGGTGCCAACGGCGCTGGTAAGAGCACCACGCTAAAGGCAATTTCCCGCATGGTTCCGGTTGAAGCCGGGTCGACGATGACTTATGCGGGTAATGACTTGCTGGGATATCCTGCCGATAAAGTCGTGAGCGAACTGGGGATTTCCCATGTGCCGGAGGGCAGACGCTTATTTGAAAATCTGACGATTACCGAAAATCTTAAACTGGCCACCTTTGCCAGAAAAGACAAAGATCAGATTCGACAGGATCTCAAACGGGTGTTTTCTATTTTTCCCCGGTTAGAGGAACGTCAGAGCCAGAAATCCGGCACTTTAAGCGGCGGT
>JAJRVC010000156.1 GCA_024277475.1 Deltaproteobacteria bacterium | reverse complement strand
TAAACAACATGGCAAAATCGACCCCATCCTTTGAATTCACCAGGGGAGACATCCACAAAATGGTGCTTTCACTATTATATCGTGTATAATTACAGATCATTAGATATTCTTTGCCATGTTATTTATGCAACATGGAGGTAAGCACTTTGCGGTCGAGCCGTTGCACCCCGTACCCACCATCATGCAGGGCAAAAATTTTTCCTTGAATACCTGCATTTTATTGCTATTCTCCGTCCTGTTGTTTATGCAACATTTGGGGTAAACGAGGGCTTCGGACATTTGATGCCTTCTTTGTCCTCAACCTTGAACATTGAACCCCGAACCTGTGAACGGTTACCATTTTCTTTTCACATCAACCAAAATCGGGAGTCAACAATCATGGAACTAAACCCCCAATTCACGGGTACCCGGCTGCACCCCTACCAGACCGATGTCGACTGGCGAAGGACCACCAACTTCGCTGCTGCCACCGGTGATGACAACCCGATTTACTTCGACGACCAGCGTCCCGAGGGCCTGATCGCACCCCCCATGCTGGCCGTAGCCCTGACCTGGCCCATCTCCTCGAACATGGACGACTACCTCGAACGGAAGGACTTTCCAAGTGAGGTCCTTATGACCCAGGTCCATTATACGGAAAGGCTCGATTTCCACCGCCCGGTCCGGCCGGGAGACCGGTTGACCATAAATGGCCTCATTGCCGGTATCCTGCCCCATCGAGCCGGGACGTACTGCACCATGCGTTATGAAGCCTTTGACCCAAAAAATCAGCCGGTCTTCACCGAACATATCGGGGCCATTTATCGCGGCGTGACCTGTCGGGGCGAGGGCCTCGCTCTGGACCTGCCCGAGGAGCCGGCAGGCAATTGGAGCACCGGTCCGGTCTGGAATCAAGAAATCCGGGTGGATCCGATGCTGCCATATATTTACGACGGGTGCACCGATATCGTTTTCGCTATTCATACCTCCCCGGCCTTTGCCATTGGCGTAGGATTGCCGGGCATCATTTTGCAGGGCACCTGCACCCTGGCCCTGGCCGCGCGGGAGCTGGTAAACCGGGAAGCCGGCGGCGATCCGGGGCGGCTCAAGACTTTGAGCGGTCGTTTTTCCGGTATGGTTCGGCCGGGAACCACGATCAGCGTAAAACTGAAAGGCCGCAACAGAGAAGATCTTTTTTTTGAAGTGATGAATCAGGAAGGTGAAAAGGCAGTCAGCAAAGGTTACGCACGAATTATCGATTGATTTTTTCTTCTTCGAATCACTCCGTACAAAACTAGAAATCCCCCCGATATCAAAGAAATCCGGCCCAGATAATCTCCATGGCGACTGAAAAAGGTTCGCCCCCCGCGAAGATGAATCTTTCCTTTGAGAGTCGCTTTTTCCCACCATGGAGTTCTGGCGATAACCATGCCTTTGGCATCAATAATAGCAGAAATTCCTGTATTGGCAACTCGAACAAAATCTCGCCGGTTTTCGATGGCACGAACCGGGCTGAAATTGAAGTGGTGTAAATAGCCAGGCGTATTTTTCCACCATCCGTCATTGGTGAGCATGCAGATGAAGCCTTTTTCTTCCGGCAGATTTCGGGAGCAGTAAGGGCCGAATATGGATTCAAAGCAGACAATCGGCAATATCGTAATCGAAGCGTCAGGCAATACAAAAGTGGTGCTCTCCTGACGCAGACTGTAGGTGCCCGTGTATCCGCCAAGCTCCAGGGAGTATTTCCCCAAAAAACCCAGATATTGCACAAAAGGCATGCGCTCGAACAGGGGTACTAACTTGGCTTTATGATAAAACTGGGGTGCGGATCCGGAACCTGACGGTAAAAAAAGTGCCGTATTGAAAGCCTCGTAGTAAAAATTTTTCTCGCGATTGAAACGACTTCCCGGAGGAAGGTCTTCATTATTGAGTTTCTGATAGCTGTGTATACCCAGGAGAATATTCAGTTTGGGATATTTTTTCCTAAATTCCAGCAAATTCCGGTAGTAAATCGATGCTGAAGGATCTCTCTCATCAATCTGGTCCACAATAAGGGTTTCAGGGCCAAATAGATATTGGGTTTCGTCATCGATTACAGCATCAGCCGTCCTGAAAAACTCCGCCATCTGTCGGGCATGGTTTTTCGGGTCAAATTTTTCAGTATAGGGATCCAGGTTGGGCTGAATCAGAGCTATATTTACCGTCTCTCCTCCCTCTTCAAAGTTTTGGGAAATGAGATAGGACCCAAGGATGGGGATAAGGATGAGCATCAGTGTTGCTGCACCAACCGGAACAATAGAAGCCGGGCCTTTTTTCCGATAGATATCATACACCCCCAAGAGTGCAAAGTTGGTTAGTATTATCCAGAGCGTCCCGCCACGGACACCGGTAAACTCGTACCATTGGATGAGCTCCGGTGCTGTGGCCAGTGCGTTTCCCAGATTGAGCCAGGGCCAGGCCAGGTCCCAGGATAGATGAAAATGCTCGTACCCCATCCAGATGAGCAGAAAAGGGAATAGCAAGCCAATTCCCAGGATAGTCCGGATACGGCTTGCCAGCCAGAAAACGAGGGCCTGCACCAGTGAATTTGCGAAAATGATGAGGATGGCTCCCACAAATTGGGCCCGGGTGACCCACCAGGTCCCCAGGATATTCCACAGCAGGAAACTGATAAAGGCGTAGTTGAATATGGCGTATGAGTTTGCGTGATGCCGAACTTCGTCTTCCAGCAGCAGAAGGGGCACCCAGGCCAAAAAAACGAGAAAGAACAAAGCTGAAACAGACCAGGGCAACCCCAATAGCAGGCCGCTGGTCAGAGCCAGAAAAAGGTTTTTTCTGATGTTCATATCAATTTTTTGAAATTTTAACCCGTATTTTTGGTTTATTCCGGCCATTTTATGGATCTGGAGGTTGTAAAGATTGGCTTTTTGCGCAACACTGTAAAATCAAACCGATAATCAAGCAGAACAGCGAGTAAAATGCGAAAATGCAATGGGAAATAGTTAATAATGATTAAAACCTATTTTTTGAAATTCCTCAGTATTTTAAGAATGAGAAAAATCGCAGGAATCAAATGATAGAACAGGTCAAATATGTCTATTGGTTTAGTCAGGGCGCCGTTTTTGAGCATTATTAATTTTTCAACGACATGCGGCATAGGGCGAAATGGCGCAAGCAGCATAAATATAGCAGCAATGACGAGAATGGAATAGGGGATCTTATCCAGAAAACTCAGCATGTTTTTTTGTCTCATTAATGCTTTTTTTTGTCAAGAAAATAATGGGTTACAGCAGGTTCTGGTGAGCCATTTTTAAACTTTTTATCTTCTATATTATAGGAATTCATGAAACTGTTCAACATCCTGGCGGTCTTAATCACGCTTTCAGCGGTCTTCAGTTACCTCAACTACCGCTTCATCAAGCTGCCTACCACGATCGGGGTAATGGTCATCTCGCTTCTGGGATCCTTGGGAATCGCAGTAATGGGACATCTGGGATTCGGGCTGCAGGTAGATACGCTGCGGCTGATCAACAGCATCGATTTTGACGAAACCCTTTTGCACGGCATGTTGAGCTTTCTGCTCTTTGCCGGAGCACTGCACATCGACCTGGACCGCCTGGCACGCCAGAAGTGGATCATCGGAACGCTGGCCACGGTAGGATCGATCGGTTCGACGTTTATCATTGGAATTCTGGCCTGGCTGGTACTGGATCTGTTGAACATCGGGCTGCCGCTGATGTACTGCCTGTTGTTCGGCGCGCTGATCTCCCCCACCGACCCAATCGCCGTGCTCGGCATCCTGAAAAAAGCCGGCGTGCCGGAAAGCCTGGAAACCAAAATCTGCGGTGAAGCCCTGTTTAACGACGGAGTGGCAGTGGTAGTGTTTCTGGTGTTGCTGCAAATTGCCGCCGGTGGACACAACATTACGGCAGGTACAGTGGCATGGCTGTTTGCCAAAGAGACGCTGGGTGGCATTGCCTATGGACTGGTCATCGGAGCTATTACATACGGTATGCTGAAAAGCGTCGACAACTACCAGGTGGAAGTCTTGATCACCCTGGCGCTGGTGGCCGGCGGTTACGCCCTGGCGGACGCGCTTCATCTATCCGGACCGATTGCCATTGTGGTGGCCGGCCTGCTGATTGGAAACCACGGCCGGCTTCTGGCGATGTCCGACCGTACACGCCACAACCTGGACACTTTCTGGGAACTGGTAGACGAGGTGTTGAACGCGGTTCTGTTTGTTCTGATCGGCCTGGAAGTGCTGGTACTTTCCTGGAACCACCGCTACCTGATCGCCAGTGCGGTGTTGATCCCGCTGCTGCTGCTGTCGCGATTTGTGAGTGTGGCGTTGCCCATTACAGTCATGCGTCGCTTTCGCACGTTCAGTCCGAATGTCATCAAAATTCTTACATGGGGAGGCCTGCGCGGCGGCATTTCGGTGGCCATGGCATTGTCGCTGCCGCCGGGCCGCCACCGCGACATTATCTTGACCATCACGTATGCGGTGGTCGTATTCTCCATCGTTGTGCAGGGCCTTACGGTCGGCATGCTCGTCGGACCCGCCAAAGGCGCTCGTATGAAACCACACCCAAACGGCACGGTTTCTTGATTCGCTTTGGCCTGTTTTTTTTTAAATTGACGGATCCAGGATATCATACTTGCGAATTTCAAGTTTGCCGGCTTGAACCTCAGGCTCGACAATGTCTGTGCCTAAAATTCTGCGACACCATTTCTGGTTTTCAAGAAATGAAATTGAGGGCAACGCACCTGTTTTCAAAGGACTCCCGCTCTGCGGGATGAGCGTTCGCACTTGCTCGTGTCCACAAAAAGATAACAACCTGTCCACAGAAGTAGTAAGCTGAATCCAATTTTTATTAATTTGATTCCCATCATCATCCTAACACCCTGATAATTTATCTTATTTAGAATACTTTCCAGTGTGGAACAGATCTTGCTGTTAACGGGTCAAACATACGACCTGAAGTCTACAGGATTCGGCTAAAATCAATTCAAATTACAAAAGGAGAGAACATGCAAAATAATTTTGGGATTAAGTTGGCAATACTGCTGGTGAGTTCGGTTCTGGTTCTTACGGTTTCCTGTCAAAAAAAAACCGTAGCTGTTGAAAAAGAAGCGATTTTGACAGGGCAGGAAGAAGGGTCTGTAGCAGCACCCATAGAAGAGACATCTCAAGTGGGAGAGGAAGCCCTGGACACACCAGCTGCAAGCAAGGCAAGTGAACCCGAAATTGTCATGCAGGAAGATATCTTCTTTGATTTCGACAAAGCCACGCTTTCACCGGCGGCCAGAGAGATCCTGACAAAGAATGGTGAATGGTTGAGAATTAAATCCGATGTACTCATAACCATTGAAGGTCATTGTGATGAGCGGGGCACCAACGATTACAATCTCGCGCTTGGAGACCGGCGCGCCGAAAGTGTAAAAACCTTTCTCACCGATCTTGGCATCGAACGATCACGAATAACAACCATAAGTTATGGCGAAGAACATCCTGCTGTCCCGGGCCATAGTGAGTCAGCCTGGACCAAAAATCGGCGGGCGCACTTTTTAATCAGATAGTTTGAAGCCTGGATCCTCTAAGTTCAGATACAGAATACAATCATTCGACGTTCATCAGTTTCTTTTCCGATGAAACCGGCTAATTTTCAACGTCGCGCCGGCGAACGCAGCATCAATGCGGTACCCAGGCCCAAGGTGCTGATCAGAGGCAGGCTCAAGAACACCAGGCGATAGCTGCCGGTGAGATCAAAAACATAGCCGCCCAGCAGGGGGCCGATGGCACCACCGATGGTGGACACGAAAATCATCATGCCAAAAATAGCACCGTGGGAAACGGTGCCGAAAAACTCGGCAATCAGCGGCGACATGACGGCAAAAAATCCTCCGTGGGCAAATCCGTAGACGATGGCAAACACGAAGAACATCCACAGCCGATCCGCCAGCAACAACCAGCCCAGGCTGACACTCAGGAAACAAAAGCAGATGGTCAGGGCCCATTTGTTTCCGATGCGGTCGCTGGAAAATCCTATGATAAACCGGCCGGCAATGCTCAGCCCCCCGATGGTGGCCAGCACGCGGGTGGCCCCGCTGCGGGGGATGCCCAGGTCGATGGCATGGGGCACGATGTGCAGCAGCACCGTGAACGCGCAGATCAGCATGAGAAAGTACGTCGTACAGATCAGCCATAGCTGCAAACTTTTTAACGCTTGCCGCAGGGTAAATCCTGTTTCGCCGGTCTGGCCAATCTCGGCAACTACCCGGCCGTCACCGTCGGGGCGCAGTCCGTGTCTGGCCGGATCACGCACCAACAGCTGGGACAGCCCAATGAACAGGATCAGCACCATGATACCCATGACAAAAAGCGCCGTCCGCCAGCCAAAGGCCGTGATAAGCCAGTTGGTCAACAGCGGCATGACCAGCATGCCCACGCCGGTCCCCACTTTGATAATGCCACTCATGCGGCCCCTCAAACGAAAGAACCAGCGGGCAATGGTGGACAGCAGCACCACGTCGGTTCCGCCGATGCCGATTCCCACCAACAGGCTGTAAAGCAGGTAAAGCTGCCAGAGTGACGTCAGCCTGGACATCAACAGGTAGCCAATCCCCAAAAAAATACCGCTGACCATCATGATGAGCCGCGGCCCCACCCGGTCATTGAGACGTCCCAGCAGAATGCTGGAAAGACCGTACAGGCAAAAACTGACGGAAACGGCCCCCGAGATGCCCGCCCGGGACCAGCCGTATTCGTTCATCAGTGGATTGAAAAAAACGCCGAAGCTGTTGTAAGCCCCCCACCCGATGGCCTGCAGCAGGAAAGAGGCCGCCACCAGGACATATCCATAGAAAAACCGATCGCCTCTGTCGGCGTTCGGCTTCATTTTGCCGGCTTCTGTAATCACTTTGGCCTGCTTCTCCATTTGTTAAGGTAATTTTCCTCTTCTGCTATCACAAACAGGCAGCAACTACCAGCCTCATGCTGGTTCGAGCAGCGCCTTGATTTCTTCAATTTTATCTTTGGCCCCGGCATAACCCTCTTCAATCGTGTGTTCAACCTGGTCGAAGTCCAGCATCTTCAACTGCCCCAGGCGCGGCTGGATTAATACATCCGGTGGTTCCACGGCAAGGTTGATCCGGGTGATTCGCTCCTGCATGATGTTGATTGAGGTCATGACGGTCTCGACGATATCCGGAGTCGACGATTCTCTTTTAAAAATGTCGCTGATTTTACCTGCAAAATTGCTTTCAGAGGTTTCGTAATAGGCCGACAATTTGCGAAACAGCTCACTTCTGTAAGCCTGCGGATCGCCGCTTTTCTTTGCCGCGCGTCGGGTTTCGCGCTTCCGCCTTCGGCGTGAGACAATTCCGCTGTTGAGGTCTACCGCTATCACGACATCGGCCTCCAGAGCCCTGGCGACACCCACCGGCACAGGATCCACAAGGCCACCGTCGACGAGCCAGCGGTCCTTAACCTTCATAGGAGCAAAGAGCCCCGGTATGCACATGGTCGCCCTGAGGGCGGTAATGATGCTTCCGGACTTCAGAACGACTTTTTTGCCGGTGGCAAGGTCGGTGGCCACCATCAAGAGTGGAATTTTCAGATGAGAAAAATCTGTCGCATCGGTATGCATCGAAAAAAGACCCTTCAATCGCTTGGTGCCGTTCAGGACACCCGAGCGTGGAAACACAACGTCAAAGTACGAAAAGACCTTTTTGCCATTCATCTTGATAACGAACTCCTTGAGGCTCGTTAGGCTGCCACTGGCATAGAGAGCACCGACATAGGAGCCGACACTGCACCCGGCAACGTAATCGATGGGGATTTTTTCTTCTTCCAGTGCTTCAATGACCCCTATATGGGCCCAGCCGCGCGAAGACCCGCTGCCGAGCACCAGGCCGACGGTCTTTCTCGATAGCATGGATTCCTCCTGAGATGTGGTTATTATAGGATGTTTACCGGGCAATATTTTCATGACCCATTTAAGCCCCGGGTTTTAAAAAAGCGTATGAGTTTCTTTCGGTATTGATAGGCAAATTTATTATCTGTAAAGGTTTGTAAATGCTGCCCGCCAGGTATAGTTAAACGATATTTGGGGTTATTGGCGTGATTATAGAGACAATTACTATGCTGGTAAAGTACCGTCTGATCGGATGCGCCGTGTACCAGAAGGATCGGGGTGGGAGATAATTGTCCAATCAGCTTTTGCGGGCTAAAGGTATTTGTCACTGCAAAATATGAAAACAGCCACACCTGTGATGATAAAAAGGGGATATTGCCTACTTTTTCCCTCGTCGTTGACACCATTATATCCCTGGCTTCTGCCCTGTATGAGCAAAAGGTTCCTTCAATCGCTATGGCCTGAATATCTTTAAAATCATTTAAACCAATAGCAGCAACCGCGTTTGCTCCTCCGAGACTTTGAGCGAAAACATACAGGCTGTTTTTTTCTATCCCCGGTTTTGTCCGAACGTAATTTATTGCTGCGGCCGAATCGTCAATAATCCCTCGCCGGCAAGGCTTTCCATCAGACTTTCCGTATCCCCGATAATCGAAGGTAAAGACATTAAACCCCTCATCTGGCAGCCATTTTATCTGGTCAAAGGAGTAGGTCAGGTTGCCGAAATTGCCATAAAAAAAAATCACGGTACCAACTGCTTTGCCTACAGCAGGAATAAACCAGCCATACAGTCGGGTACCGTCCCTGCTTTTAAAATAAACCTCTTCATATTTTAATTGATATTGTTCAGGGGTGCTGTAAACGACCTTATTGGGACGGTAGAATAAATGGTTGGCACAACCGGAAGATAATAATACGATCCAGGATACGAGCAAAACCAGTCGTTTAATTGGAGGCGGTTTCATACTGATCGGGAAAATTCATTGTGAGAGAAAGCCTGACAAATAATGACATATTACCGATCGGTAATATACTCCAACCCATTATTAAAGTCAATAAATAAGGTCAGATCGCACGCCGGGATCTGTGCAGGAGAAGCCGGAAAATCGGTATTCCTGTCCCGTTTTCTGAACCCTCCTTTGAATATGTTTGCTTGTTTACGGATATCACCGCCGACATCCATGCTGAAATTGCGACCGTCCTGGTTTTAAGCGGAGTGACGGCCGTCGAAGATTTAAAGCGCTTTGCCTGTCACCCCCGCCATGTTCCGGCTGGCGGTGGCGATATCCCGGGTTGATCCGATGTGCGTTTTACCACATTTTATACGGCTGTTTCTTGCAAAACCTACGCGGCAGGTCCGAAGGATCGTTCGAAAAGGTCACGGACCGCCCGAGTGCCGGCAGCATCGAGATTGCGCGTGCCGGTGCAGGCGAAGGAATTGTCGGTAATGACCGGCTTATCGGCCACCCAGCGATGGTCCTTCCAGGAAAACCACTCTCTTTTATCCTGGTCATACACGTGGACGGGGCGATTGAAAAGCTTGGCAAGTTCCACACCCCACCCGGTACCGCCCTTGACCGTATCATCCGGCTGAATCCAGCCGATGGCAATCACATGGTAGCCCTTGTTGACCATATGGAAAATGGATTGGATCACTTTGCGAATCTTGGCTGTTTTGGCATAGGTTCGTCCCATCCGAAGTGAGACAATCGCCATGCTGACGTCACCTTTATCGAGTTCGTCAGGACTCAGGATATGGACACCCCTGTCCCTTTCGATAGCATGGCCCTCAAACGAAAAATTAACTTCCTGAATGCCCCATCGCTCGGCCATTTTTCCGAATTCCGCCTCGGCACCCCGGTGCCCGCCGCTATACATCGTAATCTGAGAACAATCGATCATTTTTTTTCTCCTGAATTTCTGGTTTTCGCCGGCATCAGCATGCCGGAGGTTATCCGTCATTTCCCCAAAATAGGCACACCCCGCCGCTGATCGGCAGGGTGCGCAGTTAAAATAAGCGGAAATCTCAAAAAGGCAAGGGGAGTGGTTGGTTTTTAATCATTTTTCAAAATCTTAAATAAGGTTGCATTGTTTCCGGCAGCTTTGCTAATGTGGCGCCGGTAATGATAATCCTATAATTTGCTTGGATTAAATGGGGTTAATTTGCAAGCGCTTAAAGAATATCAAAAGCTGATTGTCGATGTGGATCTCCGCTGCCACCGAATTATTCAGAGACACCGGGACCACATTGCCTGTACTAAAGGCTGTACCGGTAACTGCTGCCGGATTCACATTTCGGTGTACCCCGTCGAAGCCATGTCTCTGGCCCTGGCGCTGCAAAATCTGGCGCCGGACTTAAGGCGCCGCATTCGGCACAAAGCCCGGCATACCAATTCCTTCGGCCCCTGCCCACTGCTTGAAGACGGCGCCTGCCTCATGTACGATGCCCGCGCCGTCATCTGCCGGACCCATGGCCTGCCCATACTCACCGAATACCGGGGCCACCGCGCAATCGGGTTTTGCGGAAAAAACTTCCAGAACCTGACCCCCATCCCCGAAGAAGACGTCATCGACCTGGCCCACCTGAACAGTTCTCTTGCCGCAGTCAACTGCCGATTTGTCAGCGAGTTTGGCCACCGGCTACCGCCGGGCAATCGTTTCACCATGGCACAGGCTTTGGTTATAGATCTTTTAGTTAGTGCCCGTCCACGAAGCCATTTTTATCCATGGGCACTGGCGTAAGTTTCCAATTCAGAAATGAGCAATTTTTTCTCTGAGCAAGGCCGCACAAGGGTTTACGTTGAGACGTACTTTTCGTACTTCGCAGACGTAAACCC
>JAJRVC010000155.1 GCA_024277475.1 Deltaproteobacteria bacterium | reverse complement strand
TAGCCTTCATCAAAGGGGCTCCATAAGGCGAATTTGGTCACAGTTTTGTTTTTGATAAACCGGCGCATCTGACTGGGTGTTCCGAGTCCGATAACTTGGGTCTGCGGAGCTTTTCCGTCATTTTGAACTGCCTGGGCCGCAGCGGCGACGCCGACCGTGGTGGGTGAAATGATACCCCGCAGGTTGGGATATTTGGTCAGCAGTGCCTCGGTTTCGGTGAGACTTTTCTGGGGATCGTCATCACCGTAAACGATGGATACCAATTTCATGTCTTTGTATTTGGGATCGTCTTTCAGGGTCTTTTTCATGCCTTCGATCCAGTAATTCTGATCAGGGGCGTCAGCCGTGGCACTGACAATGGCAATCTCACCTTTATAGCCGATCACTGAACCCAACAGTTCTACTTGGCTGGAACCGGTGACTTCAAAATCCATGGGTAGTATGGCCACATCCCGATAGTCCTCGCTTCCAGGAATATCCGAGTTAACGATCACCACTTTGATTCCTCGGCCCATGGCTTGTTTGAAGACTCTGTTCAACGCATCCGGACTGTTGGGTGATATGGCGATGACGTCGACCCTCCGCTGCATCTGGGTTTTAATAAATGGAATCTGCGAAGTCGCTTCAGCGGTGGCGGGGGCTGTCGTGGTGAAAGTAAAGCCTAACTCCTCGGAAGCTTTTTGAAATCCGTTAATAATTGAGTCGAAATAAGGGTTTCCCGTATTTTTAGGTATGTAAACAATTTTTAGATCTTTAGCGTCCTTGGCCGTGGCCAGGGAACCGAATCCGAAAAAAATCACCAATGTCAAGCAGAGAATAATTACGACAAATCTGGTTCTCATAGTTTCCTCCTTTAAATTTCAAAAACTATTTTCAATGCGTCTTCCGTTGCGACTGCCAAATAAGCTATTTTAACCGAGTAAATTTCAAGCGTTCGAATTTTGGAAATCACCTCCTTTACCTATATTTTACGTTTGCTATAGATATAGTTTGACAACGTAATCGACAGGATCAGAAGGCTGCCGATTATCGCCAGTTGGTTTTCGATTTTTACGTTGGCGACGCTCAGACCCAATCGAAGGACAATGAGAGTGAAAAGGGCAATGACTGTGCCGCCGATATTGCCACGCCCCCCGTTGATATCGACACCCCCAAGTAATGCGATGGTGACAATGTCCAATATGCCGCCGTCGGCCAGGTCATAACGAACCACCCCCAAACGCGACATCATTACGATGCCGGCGAAAGCAGAGAACAAACCCGACAAGCTGAAAAGAATCAATTTGAGGCGTTTGACACGAATTCCGGAATATTTAGCTGCCTGTTCGTTGGTTCCAATAGCGAATATATAACGTCCGAAAAGGGTGAAATTCAAAATCAGCCACAGGATTACAGCCAGGATCATAAAAATGACCAGAGGGTAGGGGATGAATGTGCTTCCCACATACCGTGTATCGCAGCCGACAAACCATTCCGGAAATCGGCCGATGGATTTGTCTCCCATAATGATCATGGCTATTCCCCGATATAAGGCCAAGGTGCCGATAGTGACGATGATGGGGGGCAGTTCGAATTTTGTAACGATCCAGCCGTTAAACCACCCGAGAAACGAGCCGGTCAGGAGACCGAGGAGGAGCGCCAATTCCATAGGGATCCCGATTTTAAAAAGAAAGGCGGTCGTGCAGGCACTCAAAGCCATGTTTGAAGCCATTGAAAGGTCGATCTGAGCGCCGATAATCACGTAGGTCAAAATGAGAGCGGCGATACCGTACTCAATGAACATGGAGGAAGAATCGAGAATGAATTCGAGATCGGCAAAATACGGGGAAAGGAGCGAACCTGCGATGATGCTCAGGATTAAGAGCGTAAAGGTGCCCATTTCCGGCCGAACGAACAGATTTCTCCAAATGGAGTTGGCCGTTTTCGGTTTCAGTTCCGTTTTCACGGTTCCCATATCGATAGTTTCCGAACGTATTCCTATAATCTCACTCTTTTGATCGCCTGCATGACCCTGTTTTGTATTTCCTTGTCAATAATCAGTGCTGTGATGATAATGAAACCGTACATGGCGTCCTGCCAGAAGGCGGAAACCCCCAATACTGCCAAAGCTGTGTTGACCATGCCGAGCAAAACGCAACCGATTACGACGCCTAAAACTGTTCCCGATCCGCCGGCCACATTGACTCCGCCGATGACAGCGGCGGCGATGACTATGAATTCTGTACCAGCCCCGGTCATCCCCGGATTTATGTACCCGAATCGGGAAGCATACATGATACCGGCAAATCCTGCTAAAGCCCCACTGATGGTGAACGTCGTCATCAAGACCCTATTGACGTTAATACCCCTTAGTTTAGCCGCATCGGGATTGCTGCCGATAGCGAACATTTCAACTCCGATATGGGAGTATTTGATAAAAAGAGCTGCCAGGACGGCAATGCCCGCGGCGAATATGACGATCCAGGGAATAACAAACGGCGAAGTCTGGGACAAACGGATGAGGTCGACGGGTATATAGTTTGGATCGATCTGCCGGCCGCCACCGTAAATGAACAGCCCGCCGCGATAGATGCTTAGCGTTCCCAAGGTGACGATGATGGACGGCAGCTTGAGTTTCGTAACCAACAGGCCGTTGACCGCACCTAAAACGGCGCCGACAAAAGTGCCCAGGAAGAAGGCCAGCCAGATGGGAAACCCGGGGTGACTTACAAAAATGGTTCCCACCGCGATGCCTGAAAAACCCAAAATCGATCCCACTGACAGGTCGATGTTGCGGGTGACAATGACCATCATTTCGCCCACGGCGACAACGACGATCAGCGGGATATACAACATGATGCTTCTGAGATTGTCGTACTTTAAAAATCTAGGGTCAATGGCTGCCACGACAAAGAAGACGACGATGACGGTGATAATGATGCCGAGTTCACGAAACTGGAATATCCTGCTTAAATTGGGTGTTTTCTTTACAGAGGCATTTGTGGCAGTCGCCGATTTCATTGACAAGCTCCTGCCGCGGTGTTGTCTCCATTCAGACTTAAGGCGGCCGCGGCCATAATCTTGTCTTCGGTTGCTTCGGATTTGATAAAATGACCGGTTATGCGCCCTTCCTTCATGACCACGATTCGATCGCTGAGCATCAGGATTTCCGGCAATTCTGAAGAAACCAGCAGGATGGCGATTCCTTCTCCGGCCAGTTTGTTGATGATCTTATACACTTCGCTTTTAGCCCCGACGTCTATACCCCGCGTCGGTTCATCTAAAAGCAGGATTTCCGGGTCGGTCAGCAGCCATTTTGATAAAACCACCTTCTGTTGATTGCCACCGGACAATTCCGCGGCCAACTGCCTGATCGATCGAATACGTATATTGAGCCGTCCGACATAATCATCGGTAATCTCTTTTTCCGCCTTGGGCTTTATCCAGCCTCTGCCGGCGATCCGTTCCGGTATGGCGAGAGTCATGTTTTTGGCGATCCCAAACGGCAAAAAGAGCCCCTGATGCTGCCGGTCTTCCGGAACGTAGGCCACACCATGTTTGATGGCGTCCTTTGGCGACCGGATATTCACATTTCTCCCTTTAATGGATATCGAGCCGGAATCCGGCGGCGTGATGCCGAATATCGCCCTCGAAACTTCCGAACGTCCTGCACCCACCAGCCCGGCAAAACCCAGTATTTCGCCTTTTTTCAGCTCAAAGGAGATGTTTTTGAAATCACCGGCTAAGGAGATGTCGTCGACCTTCATGATGACGTCGTCGATTTGCACCGTCTCTTTGGTGATCAACTCTTTGATCTCACGGCCGATCATCATGCGGATGATCCGTTCCTGACTCAAATTTCGGGTAAAATCGGTCCCGACTTTTTCGCCGTCACGAAGCACGGTGACGCGATCCGATATGTCGAGCACTTCATCAATGCGGTGAGATATAAAAACAATCGCCTTGTCCTGTTTAACCAGGCGCCTGATGATTTCAAAAAGTGTGCTTACCTCTCCGAGCGTCAGTGCAGCGGTCGGTTCGTCCATTATGATGACCTTGGCGTCCTGTGACAGTGCGCTGATGATTTCGACCATCTGCTGGTCCGCGATCGACATTCCTTTCATCTTGGCTTTGGGGTCGAGAGCGACACCGAGGGAGTCCAGCAACTTTTGCGACTCACGATAGATACTTTTCCAATTGACTATCAAGCCATGCCCGTTTCTGGTATGGCCTGCAAAAATGTTCTTGGCCACATCCAGATCCTGGAATATTAACGGTTCCTGGTGGATTAGGGCGATCCCCAGATTTCGCGCCGCCAGGGGTGAAGG
>JAJRVC010000154.1 GCA_024277475.1 Deltaproteobacteria bacterium | reverse complement strand
TGTTCCTGTTGCGTCAGCCATCTTACTCCTCCAGTCCCAGGTCGAGCTGGTCGCTCAAATTGTCTACGTCCTGCCGGATCCCCGCCAAGGTGCTCATAAACCTGTCGATCTCCGCCAACACCGCCCGCTTGTCCACTTTCTCCTGGTCACGGAACACCAGCGCCAGGGTTTTCAGCAGCTCGGCAAACCGCTCCAGGCACTCCTGCAGGTCCTCTATTTGTTCCAGCCGGCCCTTGCCCCGCTTGCGCACCCGGCTCACCACCAGGCCCACGCTCGCCGCCAGGTGTTCGATCAGGGATATATCGCCGGTAACCCTGGTCAGCGGCAGCAGCATCGCCAGCGGAAACTGCCGATCCTGGTTGGGGTTGCCCCACTCGTAGAGCACGTATTCACGCTTGCCCAGTTCCTCCGCCAACTGCGCCACCGAGTAGTCCGGGTTGCGAGCGATCATCCTGTGCAGGATTTCCTCGGTGGTGCTGCTGTGCCGCCTGCTGCGTGCCATTTGCGCCCCCCTGAAAAAACGATCATTTTCAGTTGCCACTTTTAAAAAAATTGCCGGTACCCGTAAAACAAAATTTTCCCTAATGCTTGTGTCGCCTGTAAAGCGTTGGTATAATTAACCGTGATTGATTTCTTTTTTATTTTTCCCCGCCGGGAGATCGCCATGCCTGCTGAAAAGGATTTCAACACTCTGCTGCTCGCCGCTTCTGTCCTGGTGGCCGGCAATGCCGCCGCCGGGAAGTACGAAGATTTTCGCGATGATGAAATTCCACTTGATCTCAAACGCGCTTTCAATCTTGTCTCTCGGGCGGAACCGGACCTGCGCAAGCTGCTCGCGGACCAGTCCCGCCCGATTGAGCCAAACATCTGATTACCAGAGAGCGAGGGTGCCGACTTCGCGTAGCGCGTCTTTTATCGCTTTTTCCAGCTCGGCGGCCCGCTCGGAGATCAGCGGCAAGTGCTTGTTCTCCGGGTTGTCCTTGGCGTAACCGGTTGCGCCTCGTCTGATCTTTTTGGCTTTTTCACCCCATGAGCTGTAAGTGCTTGCCGTCTCGAATTCGTCCATGATGGACGCGCTGTCCGTATTCTTTGCATCGCTCATCAGTGCCCCTTATGGTGAGTGGTGTAACAATAAAAGCTGGTCAGGCATGGTAGTCCTCCAGCTTGGTAAATTTTCCGGCGCGCATGTCGTCGAGAATTCGCTCCAGGAAGACCCTGATCCTGGGTGTTTTATTGAAGTTGTGCAACACCTGTGAAACTGTGGATCGGTTTTTCCCCAGGTGCCGGGCTATATCTGATACAGTCAGGTCGTGAATTACCAACTGTACCTTCAATTCCTTGGAGGGGAATAACTGCGCTTGCATCGGAACGCCTGTTTGTGCGAGAGAAAAAAAGAGCAACGTCACTATATTGAACATATCGTCACGTTTGTGACGTGTCAAGAGTTAATATGGAAAAAATGCAAAATAGATTTGTCCGCTTGCGCCTGCATATTTCAAATAAAGTTGGACGCCCACTCAATACTACCCAGCTCGCTGAAGAGCTTGGTGTCTCGCGTTCATTATTGAGCATGGTTGAATCGGGTGAGCGGCCGGCATCCAGCAACCTGGCGTTACGCTTCCAGAAAAAGTTCGGCATTGATCCCAACTGGGTTCGAGGTGGCTTGGGGCCAGCCCCCTGGGAAACCTACGAGGATCAGCATGTATTTAATTCGATTGTTGTGGATCAGAAGCGTGAGGATGGCGAGTATCCTGATGATCCAATTGAGAAGGCGGGGTTGGTAAAGCGATACATTGATCAAATTGCGGACGATCCCCGCGCCGGTATAATTTTAGATCACTTGATTGAAGCCAGTCGGGACAAGTACTATCAGTATACATTATATAAGGGGCTGGCTGGCGGCTTCGTCGCTTTACAATCTGACCGTGATGATTTGAAAAAAATGGTTGCAGCTCTCCGTCAGAAAATCAGAATTGGTGAAGAGCAGTACTATGATGAAAAACGGAAAAACCGGAAGCTAAAAAAGGAGCTGGCCGAGCTGCGGGAGAGTGCCGCTGATACAGAGCAGGGTAATCCCGCCGACGAGCTTACCGTTGTTGGCAGCTACAACAAAAAATCCCGCCCCAATCTCAGGATGACTGCGGATAATGGTACCGCCACGGAACGCTACAAAAAACTACTTGACCAGGCCATCGAGGAATCGGCCCGGTTGCGTGAGGAGCTCGAAGAGGAGCGCAGGAAACGTATCCCGGATCTGGATCGTTATCGGAGGAATAAGGAAACCATCAACTGGCTCCGGGAAAACTACCCGGAAGTGGACATCTCCGAGCGCGACGAGGAAGATTTCTGCGAGCTGCACCTGGGCTTTTCCGGCGGTGTATCGAAGGAGGGCGTGCTGGGCGAAATCGAGCGCCTCCGGGAGCGCCGGCGCTTGGTCTCGGATATCAAGGACCTGTTTGGCCAAGAGCCGCACGTTGCGGATCGGCTGCGGCAAATTCTCGAAGGTCCTGAGGGCACCAAAAAACTTAAACAGCTATTATTCGACGGTGAACAGTAGTTTCCCAAAAGTCCGTGATATAACGTTCTGGCTCCTAAAGCAGGCGGGCATAGAATCGCCCCCGGTGGATCCGGTGAGAGTCGCCATGTATCTCGGGTTAACCGTGGAACAGCGGAGTCACTATTCGTCCGATTGCGCGATCGAGGAGGACGAAAAGGATGGGGAGACCAGACTAGTGGTAAGGTCTGAACTCCGTGCGGAACGGCGCAATTTTCTGATCGCGCATGAAGTAGCCCATGTGTATTGGGCTCAAGAGGAGCACCACCAGGGAGATCCCACCCTGGGCGAGCGTTTGGAGTATTTTTGCAACAAGTTTGCCTCGCTGCTGCTGATTCCACACCAGTGGTTCAGGGAGGACGCCATCGCCTGCGATTACGATCTGCTCCGCCTGAAAGACATTTACTCCACGGCCAGCAATGAGCTGATCGCTCGCCGCCTGGCCAGCCTGCGCCCGTTCATCGTCACGATCTACGATGATGACGGCCGTGGCAACAAGCGAGTGACGGACAAATTCACGGCCAACGATCGTCGGCCCAAAAGTCTGCGCAGCGCGGAGAAGATGCTGGTTGACAAGATTTCCAGCAGGGGCGAGGTGGTGGTGGAGGGAGGCACGATCCGGGATCGGGGCCAGTTTATCCCCGTGCGGCTCAAGGGCTACCCGATATTTGAGGGCGACTGGAAACGGATCATTCTCTTTACCGAGCCAACTGAATACACAGACTTCGAGCCGGACGAATTCACAGACGACATCTACCCTTTCCCTGAGTATTAAGCCCTTCAAGGAGCAAACATCGAGGATTCTGCTGGCGGTTAAAGCCGGGGCGCCTATAACAAGTAACCAACGGATAATATCTAATGTCGAATAACCAGCTCTATTTTGGTGACAATCTGGAGATACTGCGCAATTACATCAATGATGTGTCGGTGGATCTGGTTTACTTGGATCCGCCGTTCAATTCCAACCAAGATTATAACGTTCTGTTCTCCGAAAAAAATGGATCGCGGGCCGCCGCTCAGATTAAAGCATTCGAGGACACTTGGCGTTGGGATATGGCTGCCGCTGAATCTTTCCGCGAGGTGGTCGAAGGCCATGACACAGAAGCTTCCAAAACAATGCAAGCCTTCCGTCAGATGATCGGCGAGAACGATATGCTGGCTTATCTGGCGATGATGGCACCCCGATTGATAGAGCTGAGACGGGTCCTAAAGCCGACTGGTAGCATTTTTCTTCATTGCGATCCGACAGCGAGCCATTACTTAAAACTGCTTATGGATGCTATTTTCGGCCCAGTGAACTTCAGAAATGAAATAATTTGGGAGCGCTCCGGTTCTAAATCCCATACTGCCATCAGATTCGCAAACTCTCATGATGTAATTCTGTTTTACAGCCGATCGGAAGATAGCGCATTTTCAATGGTATATAAGCCTCATTCACAAGAGTATTTAGACAAATTTTATCGCTTTATTGAACCTGAAACTGGAAGAAGATACAGACTTGGCGATTTAACAAATCCTAATAAAAATAGGCCCAACCTAACTTACTAATTTAAAGGTGTAACGAGAGTTTGGCGTTGGACCAAAGAAAGAATGGAGCAAGCAGATAAAGAAGGTAGAGTTGTCCATAAACCAGGGACTGTACCCACCTACAAAAGATACTTAGATGAAATGCTTGGGAACCCGGTTAATACTGTTTGGAGTGATATAAAACCGTTACAATCACACGCCGCCGAAAGATTGCCGTATCCCACGCAGAAACCTGAAGCTTTGCTGGAAAGAATAATTGAGGCTACCACTCGAAAGAACGATTTGGTTCTGGATCCATTCTGCGGCTGTGGCACATCGATCGTGGCGGCTCACAATATGAAACGCCGTTGGATTGGTATCGATATTACGCATTTATCAATCGCTCTTATGCGCTACCGTTTAAGAGACTCTTTCGGTAATAAAATCAAAAAAGAATACGAAGTGCACGGGATGCCGGTGACGGTCCAGGACGCTGAGGCCTTAGCTAAAGAAGATGCTTTTGAGTTTGAGTTTTGGGCGTTGAGTCTGGTTGAAGCTCAGCCCACCCAGCAGAAGAGAGGTGCCGATAAGGGTATCGATGGTCGACTCTATTTTCACGATGACGCAAGCGGTGCAACTAAACAAATAGTGATCTCGGTGAAGTCGGGTAAAACTGGCGTCGCACATATGAGAGATCTTCGTGGAGTAGTGGATCGAGAGAAGGCCGAGATCGGAGTATTGATAACGCTCCAGCGACCTACTGCTCCTATGAGAAGCGAGGCTGCCAGTGCAGGCTTTTATGAGTCTAAATCTTGGGGCAGCAGACATCCCAAATTGCAGATATTAACTGTAACTGAACTACTGGACGGTAAAGGGATCGATTTCCCTTCACCCTGGCAATCAAACGTGAGTTTCAAAAAAGCAAAAAAGAAACAGAGTGCAACGAAAGAGACTCAGAAAAACCTAGAATTGAACTGAAGCTGCTTAAACCCGTCGATTTAGTTGGAAGAATACAATGTGGTAACGGGTTAAAATATAAGTACTGCTGTGGGCGGGCTCGGGTTTAATTCCCATACCACAACATATAGTGGTGCGGTATTCTCATTTTCTGCTCGATTTTTCCCAGAATTTCTCATTTATTCTCAATTGAAAACAGATCGATTTTGTCCGCGCCCCCCTATAAAACCACGTTTTGTCCGGGCCTCTTATGCAACATAATGAGAATTCTTACACCCCCGTTAACACCGTGTCCCTTTTTCTTTGGAGAACAAAAACACAACCCCCTGTTTCC
>JAJRVC010000153.1 GCA_024277475.1 Deltaproteobacteria bacterium | reverse complement strand
CACTCGGTTGTAAATTGGCTGTTGCTTAAAACCAAATGACGAATAAAACGAAAAACAAATCATGTAAAAGCACTACGATATAAGCACAGAACAATGCAATTCAAGGGACAAGCGGGCAGCGCGGTTTTCCGAAGTTCAGTTTTGCTGCCAAATTCATAGGGTAATCGAAACTGATTGCTGTAAATCCCGCTTGCCCCTGATCGCGGTCGTTCGGCGGTAATTACAGTAACCCAACGGACGTAACAATAAATAGGAAAATACGGCAAGTATTAGGGGACCACATTTTATCTAAAACATAATGTCCCCTAATAAATTTCCCGGACTTGGGTCATATATTGGCTCATATAGAAAAAGAGGTGTTTTCCTGGAGTGAGATAATTTTAAAATGCTTTCTAAAAACGATGCAATCTGTCTTTTGGAATTAATATATTCAAGTTGTTATTGCAACGCAGAAGATAAGTTTAATAAACTCATTGGTAAACTGGGTTGTCTGATTCCTTTTGACTTTGCGGCTGGCGGACTTGCTAAATTGGATTTTAATGGTGCTGTAAGATCTTATAATGTTGTTAACAGCTCATTCCCTGATAAGTGGTTTGAAATATACTTAAGTAAAAAATATTACAAAATAGATTCTGTTTTTATAAATAATTTTACTAAATTTCAAATACAGTATTGGACTGATACCTACAAAACAAATATTCTGCCATTGGAGTTCTTATCGCTTAAAAATAATTTTGGCCTTAAAGATGGTTATTCACATGGAATAAAGAGTCTTAAAGGAACTCAAGGAAGCCTTTTCTCTATATCCTGTAACTCCTCTGTGTCCTGTAAAACTATAGCATTTCATCGTCATGTAGAGATAATATTAACTCAAATTATTCCTCATCTGCATCAAGCTCTTTGTCGAATTGCGGGACAGCCAGAGGTAAAATATGCGGCACAGCTTTCAAAAAAAGAAGTTGAAGTACTTAACTGGATAAAACAAGGTAAGAGATCATGGGACATTTCTATAATCATCGGTATAAGTGAGAGGACGGTAAATTTTCATATCGCTAATATCATGAAAAAGCTTGATGCCGTGACCAGACCACAAGCTGTTGCAAATGCTATTCAGATGGGATTGATTGATATTGAATGATCGATTTTGGTTGAGTATTATCAGTCTAAATTAGTGCCTTACCTGTAATTTCGGGGCTATGCTTAAAGTGGATAGTTCCCATCAAAGCAGGCATAACAGAAATTTGGTCCTCCTATTTCCTTAAGGCTTTCGATGGACAAATAATTCAGTTGATCAACATCAAGAATGCCTGCTATTTTTTCGATTGTCGTTTGGGCGGCGATCAGATCCCTTTTGTCAGGAGTATCAATTCCATAAAGACAAGGATATCTGAATGGTGGCGAGCCAATAGAAATTGAAACAGATTCCGGATCGCATTCTTTAATCATATTAATCACGCTCTTTATGGTATTTCCCCTGACAAGAGAATCATCGCAAACATCTATTCGCTTATCTTTAATTCTCCTTGAAATGGGATTCAGCTTCAGTCTGACATTTCTACACCGGTTATTTTGATTGGGGTCAATGAAAGTTCTGCCTGAAGCGTGGTTCCTCATGAGCGCCCTCTCGCTGGAAATCGAAAGGCCCTTGGCCCGTCCGTCAGCGAAGAAGTTGGCCGAATCAGGCACGCCGATGACACAATCTAATTCGAGAGGATGTTCTTCGGCATGTTTCACGCCGCAAAGCTCCCGAAACTCATCGACCGACCGACCGAAAACGGTTGAATCCGGCCGCGAAAAATAGATCAACTCAAAAATACATTGCGCCATCTTCTTCACTTGGAGTTGCATCAAGGTGGTTAAACCATGCTTGTTGATCATGATGATTTCCCCCGGTTTCACGTCCCTCAAAAACATTATATTCATTTGCTGCCTTAGTGGATCGAAGGCACAGGTTTCCGAAGCAAGCACATAACCTGTGTCGAATTCAGCGATGGACAATGGCCTGAACCCAAACGGATCTCTGGCTGCAATTATACCTTCCTCACAGAAGATTAAAACGGAAAAAGATCCGATAACAGTCTCCAGACTTTCAATTACAGCATCGATCAATTTCCCTTTTTTCGATTGATTGATAAGTTTGAGAATCACCTCTGTATCCGAATCGCTCGCGAAGTATTCCCCATTTTGTTCGAGGTCATTTTTTATCATGGGAGCACGAACAAGAGTTCCATTATGGACTATAGCTACCGGTCCATATTTTGTTTTAATAAAAAGAGGCTGAACATTTTCTATTTTGTCTGCTTTTCCAGCAGTCGAATATCTGGTATGTGCCCCAGCCAAGGTACTTTTCAAGTCCTTTCGTTTTAATTTCTTGAAAAAATGCGCAACAGAATTGCCAGTTTCGGATAAACTTCGTTCATAAGTCCAATCTTTGTCACCATCATAAAATATGGCTCCTGCTGCCTCATTGCCACGATGCTGGAGCATGACCATCATGTCATGAAGGGCCGGCACCATGGTAGTTGGCACTCTCGAATAAATTCCAGCTATTCCGCACATAAAAATTTCCTTTTACTATATTCCAAAATACTCATTCAGAGCAAAAAACCTTACTGTTCGTTTATAGTTTCTAATCACATTATTGATGGTCTCGTAAAAAGTCAAAATTTTCAAAATCGGCGACACTAAAACAACGAGTTACGAGACGAAAAATCCGCATTTGGGACTTTTTACGAATCCATCATTGTTACATGATTAAGTTACTCTATATGTATGTTGCGAGGCACCTGTCATTTTTGACAGGTGCATAAGCCTAATACAGGTTTATGCTACTGTAAATTCAGAACTCCTTACTTGTGGGAAACTAGTTTGACACCTTTTGTTGTCTAAAATATGGGCTTTCAATTTTTTGGTGTCAGGAAAACTTTTTATACCAGCCGGCACACCTTGGTACTAAAGGGTTTGGCGGAACGACAGGAAAACGTAGTGACACCAAAAGCTGACACAGGTGTCGCCTTTGGTTTCCATATCTAATCTTGTGACAACTGACCTAACAGCCCGTATTTACGCAAAACAACAAAAAAGACCACGTTACTAAGTAAGGAGTTCTGAAATTAAATCGAAATACATTTGTGTAATGTACATCAATATTTACAAAGATGCGTTTTCTAAAAAGGGGGTAAGCTTAATGTCATGGTATCATCTTGGTATTAATCTCGGGCATGATCGCTCTGCCGCGATCATACGCGATGGAGAAATTATCGCCGCAATTCATCAGGAACGCTTGGATCGGCACAAGAACAGCATAGGGTTGCTCTTGCAAGCGATTGACGATCCGTCCCAAATCCAGCTCCCGAACGAAGCGATTCAGTACTGCCTGAAGAGCTGCGGCATCGGCTTATTGGAGGTGGCATCCATAACCGCAAACATGCCGGGAATAGATCATTCGGCTGATATTCTCAGGCGGAATCTTCCGTCTGAACTCGGCAGCCGGGTGCTCGAAATATCAAGCCATCATCTCGCCCATGCGTATACGGCATATTGGCCGTCCGGTTTTGAGAAAGCGTTGATCCTCGTTGTGGATGCGACTGGTTCCACCACAACGGACCGCTTGACGGAATCATACACTGTGTACCGGGCTGACGGGACGAACCTGTCTGTGGTTCATAGCGAGAAGGTAACCACACATACCGCATGGCTTGCGACTCTTGGATCAATATACGAATACGTGGCACGAAAGGCGGGTTTTGTGACCAAGATAGGGCAGTCGATTACAGTGCCGGAAGCGGGCAAACTAATGGGGTTAGCACCATACGGAGGCAACCAAGCGCACTGGCAGAGATGGATTCGCATGAGGGAGAACAACTACAGTCTTGATATTTCCGCATATGACATTTTTTTGGAAATTGTGGCGCTCGAAAAGCGGTATGATACAGGATCAGGAAAGCCGTATTTGCGGCCGTACTTGATCGATCTGGCCTGGAAGGTACAGAAGGAGCTGGAGGAGGCCCTGCTCCACATCGTGGGACTGGCCGTACGCGAAACGGGCATTCGCAAGGTCTGTCTGGCAGGAGGAGTGGCTTTAAATTCCGTAGCAAACTATAAGATACTGCGCGGCCTTAATCTGGAAGATATTTTTATCTTCCCCGCAGCTGGTTACGGGGGTATTGCAGCAGGATGCGCACTTTGGGCATATGCAACACAAGAGCGTCCGTCGAGAACCGCAACCCCCCTGCGCACGGCATCGCTGGGGTGTCAATATTACCCCGAACAGATAGAGTGCGCCATTGACGCATTTAATGACCGTATAAACGTCCAGAGCCTAACGTCCGACCAGGTTATTGAAAAGACCGCAAAGTCACTTTCACGTGGGCATATTGTTGCACGGTTCGAAGGCGGATCGGAATACGGACCGCGAGCCCTCGGTAACCGGTCGATCCTCGCGGATCCCTCTTTTGCCCATATGAAAGACGTAGTAAACGCTCGCGTCAAGTTCCGCGAGTCCTTCCGACCCTTTGCACCCGTCATTCCCGAGGAAGACCTTTCGATTGTTTTCGAGCAGAATGCCCCCTCTCCGTTCATGCTTTTGGTTTCGGAGATCAAATCAGAGTATCAGACACAGATGCCCGCAATTACCCACTATGATGGTACCGGTCGAGTGCAGACCGTGACCCGGGAAGACAATCCCTATTTCTACAAGGTATGTCGTACGCTGTCCGCATTGCGGAGCGGACCACCGGTTCTACTCAATACAAGCTTCAACGTGGCTGGTCAGCCTATCGTGGAGACACCCGAGGAGGCAATCGAAACGTTTCTGAGTACGGATATCGATTACCTGTGTCTGGAGGATTATTGGATATCTAAGATAAATTTTTCGGTTCGCACATATAAACAGCATTTAGAGAAAGTTCCCGAGAACGTCCTGCCGCAAGGCTTGTCGCCGAATCAACCTGCGGTTACAGATCTTATGCGTAGCCTGGATCTAGCCCTGTTCTTTGGAGAAAGTGAGGGGTGTCAATGGACAATTGAAGAACTTCAGAAACTCTCCTCTGAGGGCGGGAAGTACAAGGAGACCAGCTTGCTTTTTCAGGAAAACCCTTTCGGCCGGTTGTTTCGTGCCCATCTTTCCCGGGACGTGCTTCTTTTGTTAGACCCCTTGGGATACTCCAGCCTGATCGATCTGACCGGTCGTATGAAGACGTTTGCACTTAAGTTAAAGGATGTCCGCGATTTTCTGGCCGTATTTGATGGAACGTCCGCTCAGCTTGAAGATCTGCGTATTTCGAAGCAACTTACAACGCGGGAATGGCAAAAACGACTCCAGGAGGTTGCGAATCAACTACGGCTTTATCATTTAGAGTCAGGCTGGCAGAATGTTTATACAGAAATACAGGACTCCATTTTGATACAAAATGACACCCTAACTTTTGCTCAGTTTCATGATCCACAGTTTTCAGTATGGAAAGCGCT